>CBDVBL010000020.1:0-11399 GCA_965372205.1 uncultured bacterium | reverse complement strand
AGAAATGCGCACCCCAAATCGAGAGGCAGGTAAGAAGATATGTCCAAATCATGGAAGAATCGTGGGACATTATAGAAAAATCAAAATCACTCAAGACAAAATTAGGGCGTCACAATACAGTTCTCCAACAATGCTGCCATTTACAGCATTATGAAGATTTAGATATTAAAACAATAAATCCTTCTCCCCATGAAATCTTGAAGGACACAGAAAAAGAAAGAGATGAATGCCTTAAAGATTTTATTAGAAATGAAATGATAAAGGATGTAAGAAAACTATCGCATAAACCGAATGAGAAGGAAATTGAATTAGAGGCTGAATCAAGATTCGCTTGGTATTCTACTTTATCTGGATATAAAATAAATTGGCGAAAGGAATATTCAATTGAATTCTTAACGGCCAACAATGAAAATGTATGTCAAGAATGCAAGGAACTGGGGAAAAAGAAATTATCCCTCAAGGAGGCTGAGAAAATAAAACCTCATTGGGGCTGTAGATGCGCCATTGCCATCGACATTGGAATTGACTGATGAGATTTGTCGCTTCTGTGGAAAGCGAATAGCTGAGCTAAAATAAACCGCCCGGTGTGGCGGATAACTCTATGGAGGTCAGGATGAGAAAGCTATCAATAATCGGCTTGATGCTTATGGTTTTCAACGTTGCATGGGCACAAGAGATTAAGCCACCCGATAAACCCCAAACACATATTGAGAAATTCCTATTGAAAAGAGGTGCGCTTTTTGAAAAAACATTTCACGATATCGGAGAGGTGGGCCTTAAAGGTTCCGCAACTTTGGCCATAAAGGTCATTGAAATTTTAAATGTAAACGAGGAAAGTAAAATTGCTGGAGCGATTTTAGAGCTACAGACTATAGACAAATATTCCGTAAACAGTGTGTCTGCCTATCTTGATCATGAGACATTAAATGAATTTCTTTCGGCCTTGGAAACTATCAATGTTAAGGCATCCAAAATGAAGCCGAACGACATCCCATATACCGAGATATACTTCAAGACTACGAACGACATAATGATAGGATTTTATCAAGAGGGCATCAAACAGAGCGGATTTCTTAAATTAAACGACTGGCAATCCGATGCAAGGGGCTACTTTGGATTGAATCGTTTCCCTGAAATTATCGGTCACCTAAAAACCGCCCAAGAGAAAATACTTTCGCTATAGAAAAGTTGAATCGACTGGCGGAGAGGATTAACAAAAAACTCGGGAGGACAGGATGAAAAAGCGCGCATGTTTTTTAATCTCAATGCTATTTGCATCCTTGGCGCTTGCTGGGAATCCGGATGAGCGGATTAGTCTGGAGTTGGATTTTACAAAGCATTTTACCACCTATGATCGATCAATCTCAATCATCGACACTTCATTCTCACAAAAGGATAAAGCTGGCCCACTTAATTTGGATCTCAAACTGATTCTGCCCAGTAAGGAGAGTCTATCGCTGATTTTCGGATTCGGCTATGTCTACGATAAGATTAAGCTGGATACCGACGATACCCTTTTCGACATCGAGGACAAGAGGAGCGGTTTCTACTTAAATTTGGGCATGAAATTTTATTTCTCGAAGATGCATTGCGCCAATCCCGCTGTAGGCGGGACAGACGAGGACGACCGGCGAACACGCTACAAATAAAGGCAAGAACTGGTTACCAGCCGAAGGTGAGACCCTTCCGATGGGAAACGCCAAGACAATTTCTGCACTCAGTGCAAAAATACAGACAACGTTTCCCTAAGTCACCCCTCAATTCCTGAAACCAGATCTTCGATATTTCTTTCTTACAATGCGGGCAAATGGGTAATAGGTCTTCTTTTTTTTCGTAGGTAAGCATCTTTCATCTCCATTCTTGTTGGCGATATCGCGCTCTCCAGAGTAATATACATCTCAGCGAAGGATATATTCAACTGATTTGAAGCTCTTCCGGGCGGTCAGCCTGCCGGCATAAATGTCGGGTTTCTTCGGAACCCGACCTACGGGAATCAGAAATAAAAAAAAGCGGGAGACGAGGATTGAACTCGCGACAGCCACCTTGGCAAGGTGGTGCTCTACCAGCTGAGCTACTCCCGCAAAAGCTTCCCGGCGCTGCCGGGTGTTTTCATAATTATTTAATCGGCCATAATTGTCAAGATCTTTTATCTTAACAGAACGGCCTTTTTGACCTGCACGCCGTCGGATGTGCTCATGCGGACGAAATAGGTTCCGCTGGCGACCTCGCCGCCGGCCATATCGGTACCATCCCATACGAACCTGTTTATGCCTGTCCGGCAAACGCCGTCGAATAACGTAGCGGCCTTCCGGCCGAGAATATCCACGATCTCGAGTTTTACCGATGCTTCCTCAACCGATTGGAAAGAAAGGCCAACGGAAGCGTTGAACGGGTTTGGATATGGCGTATGAAGCCTCAATTTGTTCGGAACGGATACGATATCGTCCTCGATACCGGTGGGAGACATCCTGCCGGAGAAGACATCCTGGTTGCCGTTTCTGACATCGGTCCAGACCATCTGAACCTCGCCCTGCCAGGCGTCGAGGCCGATATACTCTCCAATCAGACCCGCCAGCCGGGCGTCACGCGGATCGGAGGAAACGGTGGTGATGCGCTCGTTAGGCAGCCAGGTTTCGCCGGCATCCTCGGATTTTGTGTAAAAGAGATCGAAAAGCATATTCTGATCATCCAGCCGTCTGTCGTAGAAGATGGCGTGGATTACGCCTGTCTCATCCACGGTGATCCAGGGATGGAACTGATCGGCGCCGTTATGCTCCGGATCATCATTGAGCCTGATCGGCTCCGACCAGGTGGCCCCGTTATCCTCGGATTTCATAAAGAAGATATCCATATCCGTATCGTTTTCATCCATGAAGGCAATATAGAGATTGCCCATATATGGCGAGAGAAGGCTGACGTCGGAGTTCAAAGCGGGATAGGAGAAAACCCAGATGCCGCCGCCTATTTCGTCCGGCCAGAAATCCGTACGGACAAGGAGCTGATCCTGGCCGAATGTCTGACCTTGATCACTGGAGACATCAAGAAAAATCCCCATGGTAGGATAATATTGAAACCAGGCAACAAACACATCCCCCCAGGCGCCGACCGTAGGGACCGACCATTGAACGCCCTGCTCATCCGATACGGATACCGGATCGGAATAGCTCTCCCCGCCATCGGTAGATGAGACAAGAAGGATCTGGGTGTCATAGAATCTGGTCCAGCTGATGTATATATTGCCGTTGGTGGGGCCGCTGGTTCTATCGAGGGTTATCCACTGCTTATCCTCGAAAACACCTTCTACGGAATCGATTGCGATAACCGGATCGGACCAGCTCACCCCGCCGTCGGTTGATTTTTGAATATAGATCCCGGACGGCTCGTCCATTGTCCATCCAAGTGTCAATGTGCAGGCGAAGTAGTTGCCGTCATCGTCAACAACCAGCACCGGATCGGATTGACGGGGATGCGGGGGAACATATAGCAGAGTATCATACCATGTCTGGCCGCCATCGAAAGTATAGCCAACACCGACGCGCCGATAGTCGAGACGGAAATCGCGCCAGACGGCTACGGCATTGGCCGTATTGGTGGGATTGATGCAAACCATCTCCTCGTTCTGCACTCTGGTGGTGTTGTCGCTGTTTATCTGGATATTATCAACATCGAGGATGATGGTCCAGGGATCGTAAGGCGCATCCGAGATCGGATACTCCAGGAGCGACAGCGGAAACGGTTTCGAGTAATCGATCTCCCCCGCTACGACATCAGATGGCAATTGAATGAGCGCGATAAAACTCATCATCAAAAAACAGAAATACTTTCGCATTAGACCTCCCATATTTTCAATTCAAATTCAGACATCTATTCGCAATTACGTAGGCCGACCATTCAAGGTTGTGGGAAAATTCATCATATCCCCGGCCATTTCAAAGAACAAATCACTGAATACATCTATTATACAAGATAACCCAGGATAATATTCCGTCAATAAAAAAAGCCCCGGCGGACGACGGGGCTTACCTATCTGCGATTTCAGTTTCTACGCTTCCATCGGCACTTTTCTTTTGTCCAGGGCCTTTTTGTATAGCTCGATGTACTTTCCGGCCGAGGCGTCCCATGAGAAATCCTGGCGCATGCCGCGAAGCATCATAATTTCCCAGACGTTTTTGTCGCGGTAGACCTCGAGGGCAAATTTAATGGTCTTCAGCATCTCCCGGGAATCATAATTTTCGAATACAAATCCGTTGCCCGTTCCCTTGATCGGGTTGGCATTCTCTATAGTGTCGGCCAGGCCGCCCGTCTTCCTGACGATAGGAATAGTGCCGTATTTTAAGCTATACATTTGATTCAGCCCGCATGGCTCATATCGAGAAGGCATCAGAAACATATCGCTGCCAGCCTCTATTAAATGTGCCAATTGATTATCAAATTTGAGGAAAGCTGCAATCTTTTTGGGATACTTCGCATGCAGAGCCGTGAACAAATCATGATACTTCTGATCGCCGGTGCCGAGAAGAACGATTTGCAGATCGAGCGACAGAAGATCATCGGCGACCTCGGCGATCAGATCAAATCCTTTCTGATCCGCCAGCCGCGATATTATGCCGATAACAGGCACGTCTCTGCGAACCATCGGTAACTTAGCCTGCCGCCTGAGCGCGTTTTTGCATTTCTTTTTACCGGCGAGCTTTTCCGGTGTGAACCCGGCGGGAATGAGATCGTCGGTAGCAGGATTCCAGACATCATAGTCGATGCCATTCAGGATCCCGTATAGATCATCGGATCTATCCGCCAGAACACCCTCGAAGCCATAGCCGAATTCGTTGGATGATTGGATCTCCTCAGCGTAGGTTTCGGATACCGTGTTGAGCAGATCCGAATACCAGATGCCCGCTTTCAGGTAGCTGACCTTATTCCAGAATTCGAAACCTCCCGCCGGGGTGAATAAAGATCGGTCCAGTTCCAGTTTACCGAAACTCTCCGATGGAAAGCTGCCCTGATATGCAATGTTATGTATCGAAAACAGCGTGACTGTTTCCGCGAAATCTCTATAACTATCATCGACCTTCAGCAAAGCAGGTATCAATCCCGTCTGCCAGTCGTTGCAATGAATTATATCGGGAATAAAATGAAGATGGCGGCAGGTTTCCAGGCCTGCACGAGCGAAGAATCCGAACCTTTCATCGTTATCGGCCCAATCGTCTCCGGTAGAGGGATCGCGATAAAGCTCGGGACGGTTAAAGAAACCGTCATGCTCGATGAACCAGACCTCGAAACCTTCCGCCTCGCATTTTTGAACCTGGAAAACCTCCTCGCGTCCGGCGATCTTGGCCTTCAGTCCGGATGCGATTATCTGCAATCGGTGCTTTTCTCGATCCACTTGAGGATAAAGCGGCAGCATAAGCCTGACCTTATGTCCAAGTGATGCAATAGCCTTTGGCACCGCGCCGGCCACATCTGCCAGCCCCCCGGTCTTAGCATAGGGAACCGCCTCGGGAGTTGCTATCAGAATATTCAACGGACCCATCTTATGACCTCCATCCGTGCTATTTTTCTCTGATTATTTGACGTCGTATCGCAGTACTGTTTATATCTCTCTTAAAAACCTGGCGGCGTCTTCAGGAGTGGTCGGATTGATATAGAACCCGGTCCCCCATTCGAAGCCCGCGACTTTAGTTAGTTTAGGCATGATCTCGACATGCCAGTGGTATTCATTTTGATGCTTATTTTCCACGGGGGACGAATGAATTACGAAATTGTAAGGCGGATCGCTCAGAGCTTGAGCGAGCCTGGCTAAAGTATCTTTGACAATTGCGGCAAAATCAATCATCTCCTCATCTTTTATATCTTCAAACAGCGGACTATGGAACCTGGGGATGAGCCAGATTTCGAAAGGAAACCTGGATGCAAACGGGGCTATGGCCAGAAAATGATCATTCCGGACTACAACTCGAATATTCTGATTGATCTCCTGTTTAACGATATCGCAGTATATGCATCTCTCTTTATACTCATAATATTTCTTAGCCCCATTCATCTCCTCGAGAACCCTTTTGGGGACAATTGGTGTTGCTATCAGCTGACTGTGAGAATGTTCCAGCGACGCGCCCGCCGCCTCACCCTGATTCTTGAAAATCATTATGTATTTGAATCGGGGGTCCTTCTTGAGGTCTATTATCCGTTCCCGGAAAGCAGCAATTACATTCTTGATCTCCGCCGGCTCCAGATCGACCAGGTCCATTTCGTGATCCGGCGTTTCTACGATCACCTCATGAGCGCCGATGCCGTTCATCTTATCGAATATTCCCTCGCCTTCCCGGTTTAAATCGCCCTCGATCCTCAACGCAGGAAATTTATTCGGAATAACTCTCAACGTCCAACCCGGTGTATTAGGCTCGGAACCGTTATCCCTGATGGCAGAAATCTCGGGCGGTGTGGATGATTCGTTATTGGGGCAGAATGGGCAGAGCTTTGCCTTACGACTGCGTGTTTGAACAGGGAAATCAGTGGGGCGCTTCCCGCGCTCAGTTGATATTATGACCCAGCGTCCCAACACGGGGTCTTTACGAAGCTCAGGCATTCATCCTCCAACATCTGCTTGGACTAAAAAGGATTAAATCGACTTTAGAGTCCTCGCTCATTCAAATTATCGTCCGATTCAGCCAGTCCTTGATGTATCGATTTCACCAGCGATGATAGCTAAAACCAAAAATCATTGTCAATACAAATTGTGAGGTGCTCTGCTCCGCTAATTGCCTGACTCAATCCGCTCTATATCGGAAAATAGACTCTCATGTGAGGCTGAAAATTCAACGCCGCGCCGGGACATTACCGCCCGGGCCGTCTGGATCGCCTTATCAAGCCGGTATTCAGAGAGGTTTTCCGGTATCCCCCAGCTGAAAGATTTTATCCTTCTGTTTGCATACAGGCCCGAACCGTATAGATTGCAGCAAAATCCTATACAGATTCCAGTATTGAGCATAGAGCCAATGCCGGTTTTGGTATGATCTCCGATGAAACATCCCACCTTTATCCGGCCTGTGTCCACCACTTCGCCTCCAACAGCCACCTTGATCTGCGCGTAATTATTCTTGAGGTCAGAATTGGTGGTCATGGCTCCCAGATTTACCCATTCCCCGAGATATGAGTGTCCCAGAAAGCCCTCATGATATTTGCTACAATAGCCAAGCATTATCGATTCCTCGATCTCGCCGCCAACCCGGCACATAGGCCCGAAGGAACATCCTCCTCTGATCCGTCCGCCCGTCAGGCGGCTGTTCGGACCGATATAGACAGGACCCTGTATGAACGTTAGAGGTTCCACCGAAACATTATCATCAATAATGATCGGGCCTTCGGTGGCATCGATAACGACCGAAGACCCAACCACCGCACTGCGAGAAATAAATACGGATTCCGGTTCTATTATAGTCACCCCGATAGGTTTGTCGCCGGCCGGCACAGATCGCGACTTGAATCCTGTGAATTCCGCCGCAATCTTCTCTCCGTTGCCATCTATAATATCCCAGAGATAGCCGATGTGTTCCGCTTTTATCTTCTCGATATTGACATAGGATATCAATTTCTCGATCGTGTCTTCGCAATAGAGATTTTCAATTACCTCAATAAGCCCGGGAGGACGGTCGTCGCCTATACGAAAGGCAACCAGATCATTTTCACATACCAGCGCTTCGCCTTTCTTAATCTCCTGCACGAGCCAGACTGTTTTATCCGAGGGCAGATAGCGTGCGTTTACGAAAAGCAGATCTCCGGCCGGGATCACATTAGCTTCCTTACCTGTCTCCAGAGCGAGCACCGAGGATAGGTACGGCCTGCATAAGAATGAATGATCATCGCCTTTTAAAACGGCAGTCCACTTCAGATACAGCTTCGAAGTCCCATACAACAGCATATACGCGGGATGAGACAGTGATAAGGGATCGAAATTCTTATAATGGTGATCTTCAAAAAAAATAAGCTTCATCTCAATTCTCCATGCGGGGTTCGACATGAATCATAACTTCAGTTATGTCGTCGTATTTTGCGATCAGGAGATCCCTCACCTGGTGAGCAATATTGTGGCCCTCACGGACGCTTAGATTGCCATCTACGAATATCTCAAGATCAACGAACTGCCTGGAACCGAGGGTTCTCATCCTCGTAGCTATTATGCCTTTGACCTCTTTTATCTGGGTGGCGGTTTTTTCCACCCTCGCGACCAGTTCTCTATCCGGCGCACCACTCATGAGCGTGTGTATATTGTCCCTGATTAAGTTTATGGCATTTCTCAAGATAAAGAATGACACCCACAGGCCCCCGATGGGGTCCAGGATCGGATAACCGATTTGAGCTGCGACGATGCCGAACAGGGCTCCGGAGGAGGCATAAACATCGGATTTATGATCCTGCGCATTTGCCAGGACGGCGGCACTTTTAAACTTTAGGCCCACGTCTTTCGTGTAGCGAAAGAGTATTGACTTCACAATGATGGTGAAAACGGCTACTCCGGTGGCGAAATAGTTGGGCACTCCATAGTCCCTATCGATAACGACATGAATCGAATCATATCCGATATAAATCCCGGTAACGAATATTACGATGGCCACAAATGATGCGGCAATGACGTCGGCGTTGCCATGACCATATTGATGATCGACATCGGCGGGCTTTCTTGCCAATTTCAGCCCGATCCAGACCGCGGAGTTTGCTACGATATCGAGAAGGGAGTTCAGGCAATCGGCAATTAAGGCGCGGCTACCTCCAAAGAATCCTCCAAAGAATTTCAATATCAATAACAGGATATTGAAAACCATCGATATCTTGGTGGAGGCCTCCGGGGTGTCTATTTTCCGCCTCATCGACGTCATACTATTATTGATCCTGTGCTTGTTTATAGCTGATGATTAATATGGTCATGGATCGGCTTGATCTTATGCGCGGCGTCAGAATTTGGAAGGCTAAAGATTCTGGTTGAGCGTTATTGTCCACCGGCCAGCTCTTTGCGGTAAGCTTTCAATTTGTTCTTGAGGGTATTGTTGGAAAGGGCAAGTATTTCGATCGCAAATAAAGCGGCATTTTTTGCGCCGTGTGACCCGATGCTCATGCAGGCCACCGGAATGCCGGCGGGCATCTGGACGATGGAATAAAGGGAGTCTTTACCGGAGAGAGCGGAGCCCGCCAGCGGGACTCCAATAACGGGCAACGTGGTGTGCGATGCCACGACTCCGGGCAAATGCGCCGCCATACCGGCGGCGGCTATTATCACCTTAACACTTCCGGATTCGGCTTCTTTTATAAGGCTTATGGTCCTTTCAGGCTGACGATGAGCGGAGCTGATCTCCTGTCTGAAGGGCACACCGAATTTGCTCAGGATATCACCGCATACCGAGGCGGTATCGATATCTGATTTACTCCCCAGAAGTATTAGAACGTCGATATTTTCCATTAGAAGTAGCTGGTGTTAACCTTTCCGGCGCGCCACCCTATATCGCGCCGATACTGCATACCGCTGAAATAGATATCGTTGATAGCATCATACGCCCTGGCCAGTGCTCCGCTCAAGGTCTTATCCACTGCCGTCACGCCCAGGACCCGGCCGCCATCGGTGATGTACTGATTGCCGGATTTAGCGGTGCCGGCATGGAATATTACGCAGCTATCAGAAGCGATTTTGTCCAGACCTTCTATCGACACACCTTTTTCTGCAGCCGCAGGGTACCCCTTTGACGCCAGTACCACACAAGCCGCATGAGCATCTTTCCACTTGATCTCATCGATATCCAAGTAACCATCCGCTATATCGGAAAAGATCTGAACCAGGTCGCTCTCAAGTAGAGGAAGAACGGCCTGAGTTTCGGGGTCCCCGAAACGACAGTTATATTCAAGCACCTTCGGTCCCCTATCGGTTATCATCAGGCCGGTATATAGTACGCCGGTATACTTGCGGCCCTGTTCGGCCAGGCCCTGTATGGTCGGTTCGAGAATTTCTTCCGTTATCTGCTGTCGCATCTTTTCGTTGACGATGGTTGTTGGTGCATAAGCCCCCATGCCGCCGGTATTCAGGCCGGTGTCTCCATCTCCGATTCTCTTGTGATCTTGCGAAGAAACCATGGGAATAACCCGCTCACCGTCGGTTAAAGCCATCACCGTGACCTCTTCCCCGGTTAAAAATTCCTCGACCAGTACCTTAGAACCTGCTTCGCCAAAGACCATATCTACCATAATCTCTTCGATCCGCGACTTGGCTTCATCCGGATCATTTACGATCACAGCCCCTTTTCCGGCCGCCAGACCATCGGCTTTTATGACCAGCGGATAGCTCGCCGATGTCGAGAAATCTATCGCCTCCAGATGGCTGGTGAAAACCTTGAATCGCGCCGTGGGGATATGATATTTATCCATGAAATTTTTGGCAAAGGCCTTCGAACCCTCGATCTCGGCGGCCTCTTTATTGGGCCCGAAGATTTTCAAGCCGCGTTCCTCGAATATATCCACGATGCCCAGCGTCAATGGCAGTTCCGGTCCGACGACTGTCAGATCTATGCGGTTTTTTGCGGCAAAATCGGCCAGCCCGGTCAAATCATCGACCGCTATGGGTACGATCTCCGCCAGCTCGGCTATGCCCCCATTGCCGGGCGCCACGAAGATTTTCTCGGCTTTCTTCGATTGCGAAAGCTTCCAGACCAGGGCGTGTTCCCGACCACCTTTTCCAATTACCAGGATTCTCATATCTCTCCCCGATTTAAGCACCTATAATATTAAAGATTATGGGGAATATCAATGTTTTTTTGAACGGTAGCCCGCTCTTATTCAGGCTATCTATCTCAGCAGCACCATCTTAATGCTCTGCAAGCCTTTCGGGGTTTTCAACCGGGCGAAATAGACGCCAGAGGGGAAATCTGAAGCGTTCCATGTAAACCTGTATTCGCCTGGTTGCTGCAAGTCATTGGTCAGAAGGAATATTCGTCGCCCGAGTATGTCGTAAATGGATAAATCAACTGCGCCTGCCTCCACAAGCGAATAACTCAAAATCGCCGTCTCATTGAAGGGATTCGGGTATGATGATAATAAAGATTTACTTGTGGGGATATCAGATGGCTCCTCCTGTATTCCGGTAGCGCCGTCAAAGCGAGCGATAACGCCACCGTAATATCCACCCGGTATAATTACATCGGGCCAATTGACAATAAACAGATCATAATTCATACTCCGGTACCCATAATAGCCGCAATACGCAGGAAAGAGCGGATCAACATCCAAATCCCAAGCGCTAATCCCATTTCCATATCCGTATTCATATTCTCTTCGCCCGCTAAAAAATAGTATTCCATTCGAAATCTCCATTATATGAGCAGGTAATAAATTATTCTCCAACCTGGAAGAGGGATAACCAGGAT
>CBDVBL010000019.1:0-11425 GCA_965372205.1 uncultured bacterium | reverse complement strand
CAGGGGTACGATCGAACCATACTACACCTGCAACTGCGCGCCGCATGGAGAAGATTTCGCCCCCGAAGGCGACCCTAACGGTAATTGTGTGGCCTTCGAGCTCGGCGATGCCGTCACCGAGATTGCAGCATACAGGGGAACTGATGCTGCATCCGGTTGTGAGGATTGCCCGGGCTTTTTGAGAATAACATTGGATCGGGAAGCCAGTCCCCTCACAGCACCATTATTACGGCCGAAGTACGAGAGTGCTGTGAAAAAACCTGAGGCCATTTCAAAAAAAAGTAAGCATCCGGGGGAATATATCGTAGACTAAACTGTAAATATTTTAAGTACAAAGGTTAGCCGCCTGTGCTTCAAACCTCGTAAAATCTTTAGCAGGGTAAAAGGGGCTGCAGAATAGCTTCAAAAGAGCTTCATTGCCATTAAATAGCTTTTCAGGCCTGTCACAAAGGAAGTAAGAAAGGAGATCATCATGAGATCCATTTTGCGCATGCCGGGAATAATTCAGATGTCACTGATTTTGATTACGGCTGCGAGTGCCCGGGCACAATGGCCGACAGATCCGGCGGCGAATATGATTATATGTGATCGAGGGGGCGAGCAGACTCTAGCCAAGGTCGCCGCAACCTCCGACGGAGGCTGTTATATTAGCTGGTACGACAACAGCTCCGGCAATTACGACGTCTATTTACAGCGACTGAATGGAAATGGCGAGATACAATGGGCGGAAAACGGGCTCCTTATCAGCGACCATCCCCAGGAATCCTGGATAACCGATTATGACCTGGCCGCCGATCTCGATGATTGCGCCATACTGGTCTTCAACGACAGCCGGAATGGGTCCGACCGCGACATCTACGCTTACAGGATCAATCCCGCAGGCGATTTTGTGTGGGGTCCCGATGGTTTGACCATTTCGGATAATGACGGATTCGAGCCGGATCCGCAGGTAACAATCACCACGGCGGGAAATATCGTTCTCGCCTGGCCGGAGGAGAATATGGCTCACCTGCGCAAGGTGACACCGGAAGGTGACGATTACTGGCAGGACCCATCGACCATAACGATTACCACGGAATATTATATGTGCAGCACCAGAATTGCCCCCGCGGAGGATGACGGCGTTATCCTGGAGATTCAGGTGGCAACCGGACCCAACTACTGGGATCCATCCCATCTCTATATGCATAAGTTTGATGACTCCGGAGAGGCTTTGTGGGGGCCCGATGGAGTTGAGGTTATGACCACCGGCGGAATCGCCCCTTATATGGAATCGGATATTTCCGAAGACGGTGCCGGCGGCGCATATTCATTCTGGTATGATACACGGAACATGGTTCATCACGCTTATGCCCAGCATGTGGAGGCTGACGGTTCCGTCTCCTGGGCTATTAACGGGGTTCTGCTATCAACGACTGCGGACGAGATGCAGATGTACCCACAGCTCGTTCGCCTGCCCGCCTCGGATGATATACTGGCATTCTATAGAATTACCGATCCCAATCAGAACCTCGCGGGAATCGGCGGTCAAAGGCTCGATTCAGAAGGGCAGCGTCAATGGGGAGACGGAGGCATCACCCTCGTAACTGTGAGCGATCAAGATCGCTACAACCTCCTGGCGTTACAGCAGGAAGATGGGGCGATTGTTCTTTTTAAGGAAATACCTGAGGGTGTGCTTTACGGTATCATCAAAGCCATCAGGGTCGACGGATCGGGAACACCGGTATGGGAGACGTCCCCTGTCACGATGGTCTCGACTCTCAGCGAAAAGGGGCGTATAGCGGCGGATGCTAACGAACCGGGCCAGGTGATCGCGGCTTGGAATGACAAGCGGGTCGATTCCAGCGGAGACATCTACCTTCAGAATATTAATCCGGACGGGTCATTTGGATCATACAGTCCATCCGGATGTGATTACATCCCGGGAGACTGCGATCACAATGGAACTGCTTTGGAGCTCGGCGACGTTATTGCTATGATTGGTATGTACAGAGGCACAGTCGATCCCTATTACACCTGCGATTGCCCACCGCACAGCAGCGAATTTGCGCCCGAGGCGGATCCCAACGGTAACTGTATCGCCTTCGAGCTCGGCGATGCCGTCACCGAGATTGCGGCATATAGGGGGACTGATGCTGCATCCGGTTGTGTGGATTGCCCGGGCTCGCGCAGATGAATTTACCCTCAGGATGTCGCTTTGCTTACATCCTGAGGGACAAGATTATTATAAGGAAAGGCGGCTCAAATCCTCCCGGGATTTGAGGGCATAGCATATATAGGATTCGTCAACCCGGAAAGAGCTTGACATATATCAGGGCAAACGGCATATAATATACAAAGGGATTGCCCGGACATACTCAGAATCTGCAACATAGCATTCAAGGGCATCTGGTATAACCTGTTGTGATAAAAAAGGAGGGCTTATGAAAAAGTTCGCAGCAATCGTTTTAATTGGACTATGCGTCCCTTTATTCAGCAATATCGAGGCGCAAGCTGAATGCGATTGGGTATTGGGAGATTATAACTGCAACGGAATACCGTTTGAACTCCCCGACCTCGTGACTGTTATTGGTAACTACAGGGGAACCCTTCCAGCCTGTTATTTTTGCGATTGCGGGATTTATGGCGAGAATTTCCCGGTATCTGCCGACCCGAACGGCAATTGCATCCCTTTTGAGCTGGCCGATCTTGTTTATGCATTTGGCAGGCACCCGCCGGTGATATGCCCGGATTGTCTTCAGAGACAACATCAAAATTAGCTCAAATCCCCCGGGATTTGAGGGCGTGGCGTTTTTTAACTGGTTTGGGGATTAGAGAGGTTCATTGATCGCGTTTGTGAGGCGAACTCGTCGAGCTCTTTGCGATCCTCGCGGTTGGCCTCGAAATCGTAATCTGTCCGCTTTCTTTTCTTGAGATTCGAAAACTTTTTTTTATCCTGCATAGAATCCTGCAGATCGAGTTTGGCTTTATCAACCTCTTTTTCGGAATCCTCGACTTTATTCGTCTGCAGGACGACTTCGCCTTTTATCCTATCGAGAAAGCGCAGGGCGGCTTTAAGGCCATTAACATCAATTCTACCTTTGAACAGTTGCCCGTATTTTTTTGAATACTCTTCCCTTTTCGTCGTCAAATCTGATAGACGATTGTTTTCCCGCCTGAGATCCTCGTTCCTGCCCGATAGAATCAGTTTTTTCTGCTGTTCCACCTGTCCTTTGAAGCGAAGGATTCTTTCGAGCCTGAACCTGAACCGCTTCATATCAGCCTCTACGCCACTATATTTTTGAGTCTCTCAAGAGATTCGTCGAAATCGGCCGATTCCTCTATCGCCTGCTGTAGGAAATTATTCAGCGGTTCTATTCTTTCAAGAGCGAAATCTATTTTGGGCGATGATCCCTTTATGTAAGCGCCGATATTGATAAGATCTTCCGACTGAGCATAATCCGACAACAATCGTCTGGCGGCGGCAGCGACCTCCTGATGTTCTCTGGACGTAATATCAACCATCAACCGCGAGATTGATCCCAGGACGTCGATTGCCGGATAATGGTTCCTGTCGGCCAGAGTCCTGGACATCGCAACATGGCCATCGAGTACGGCCCGATTGGTATCTGCGATAGGATCGTTCATATCATCGCCTTCCACCAGCACCGTGTAATATCCGGTTATGCTTCCTTTGCCGCAAAGACCAGCCCTCTCCAGAAGCTTGGGGAAAAACGAGAATACCGAGGGTGTATATCCTTTGGTGGTCGGCGGCTCGCCTGCGGCCAGCCCGACTTCTCTCTGGGCCATCCCGATTCTCGTCAGCGAATCAATCATCAAAACGACATCTTTACCGCAATCCCTGAAATATTCGGCTATGGCGGTGGCAGCCAGGGCTCCCTTGACTCGCAGGAGAGGAGGTTTATCGGATGTTACCGCTATTATCACGGATCGTTTGAGACCATCAGGCCCGAGATCCTTTTCGATGAAATCGCGAACCTCGCGGCCCCTCTCTCCTATCAATCCTATAACGTTAACGTCGGCGCTGGAGGATCGTGCAATCATGCCCATGAGGGTCGATTTGCCGATACCGGAACCGGAAAAGATTCCAACTCTCTGTCCCTTGCCGCTGGTGGCGAAACAATCGATCGCCCTTATACCGGTATACAGCGGTTCGGTGATTCTTCGTCTTTCGAGAGGATGAGGCGGCTGACCGGTAAGGGGTCTTCGAGACGTTGCCAGTATCGGGCCTTTGCTGTCCAATGGCTGAGCGAATCCATCGACGACCCGTCCCAGCAGCTCGTCACCGACCGGCACCGATAACTGATGGCCGGAGGCCCAGACCTTGGCCCCCGGGGAAACTCCCCCCATTTCCCCCAGGGGCATGATCAAGACTTTGCCTTCTCTAAAGCCGACAACTTCGGCCATCAATTGCCCGCCGGAGGCAACCTCCCGTTCGATGATCAAATGCTCTCCCACCTGTGCCGCCGGCCCTGATGCCTCGATCAGCAGACCGACCACCGACTCGACAACACCGCTCTGACGTATCAGGTTGACGCTTCGGAGGCGCTGCGTAATCTTTTCTAAATCGGGTAGCGGTCCCGGCATATTATACCAACTGCAGAAAACTGCCTTTGATCTGTTCGAATTGGGATTCTATCCTGGCATCAATGGCACCATTGGAGGTTTCAATAAAACAGCCGCCAGGAGTAATCGTGGGGTCCGGCTCGAATTCAAATGAAAACCTCTCGTTATCTCTGGAGTTGATGGCCTGAAGAAATTCGCGGGCGTATTCATATTCGGCTGGGTTTATCCTGATGCGCACCTCACCCGAACCGGCGAGTATATCAAGACTTCTCTTAAGGTTGTATTCGAAAAGCTCCTTGGATGATTTCATTACCGCCTCGCCGATTACGGTCTGGGCAATTTCCAGGGCCAGCTTGCCCAGGGTCTCACCTGCCCTGGACAAAAGGGTTTCGTGATGAGATCTGATATCGTTATGAATTTCATTCATCAGATCTTCGATTTTTTGCGTTACGGAAATTCCCTCCTGGTAACCCTTGGTTTTGCCCTGAGTATAGCCATCCTTGTATGCAAGTTCTTTTTCGTCCTGAAATCGCTGTTCAAAGGCACGAACCCTTTCCTCAACGAGACTGTTGACCAGAGCGACATCATCAGGGGAACACTGTGAGTGAATGGGGGGCGTCGACAACTGCCCGGATAATTCAGGACTCTCCGGGGGATCAGGTAAGCTGGCACTATCCCTCCATTCAGCAGGCGGTGATATCGGGGACTCAGGTGAATCGATAACGACTTCGGCAGCCGGAATAATGCGGCGTGGTCTATTGATCTCTATCGGGACCGGATTCTCAAAGTTACAGGCGTTTTTTTTTATGACTTTACTAAACAACAAGCTCTTCCTTCCCACCGCGGCCCGAGATCATGACCTGTCCTTCCTCCTGAAGCCTTCTAATGGTCTCGACTATTCTCTGCTGGGTCGCCTCGACATCTGAGAGCCTCATGGGGCCCATGAACTCCATCTCTTCTTTTATCATGGTGGCCACGCGCTCGGAGACGTTGGAGAATATCTTTTGTTTGACATCATCCGAAGCGGCCTTGAGGGCGATGGCGAGATCCTTGGTTTCGACTTCCTTCAGCACTCTTTGTATGGAGCGATTGTCGAGCAGGATAGTGTCTTCAAAGACGAACATCAGGTTCTTTATTTCAGCGGCCAGATCGGGATTCTCGGATTCGACAGCTTCCATTATCACCTTCTCCGAGGAGCTCTCGATTAAGTTCAATATTTCTGCGATAATCTTGGTTCCGCCGGATATCGAAAGATCACGCGCTCCGACATCCGCGAACTGCTTTTCTAAAACGACCTCCAGTTCTTTGATGACGTCCGGCGAAATCTTCTCCATAGTGGCGATTCTGTAGGAAACGTCAGCCTGCAGTTCCGGTGGAAGCTCCGAGAGAATCGCGGCTGCGGTGCCCGATGACAATTGAGTGAGAATGAGCGAGATCGTCTGGGGATGTTCATTCTGCATGAAATTTATTAGTTGTTTGGGATCTACGTTTTTAAGCATTTCAAAGCCGGTCGTCTTCAGCGAACTCTCGAGTCTTCTCAATATTTCGTTGGTTTTTTCACGACCGAGAGCTTTTTCCAGAAGGCTTCGAGCATAATCGATGCCACCCTGGGAGATATATTTATTAGCCATAATAATAGTGGATGCGTCACTTAAGACTTTCTCTTCCGCGCTGGGTGAGATATCGCGCAAGTTGGCTATTTCCAGTGTAAGAAGCTCGATCTCGACCTCATTTAATTCCTTTAATATCAGCGGCGCGATATCCTGACCAAGCGAGAGTACCAGCACGGCTGCTTTCTGAGTGCTAGTTAAATCCTGGTATTGGATAGCCATTATTCGCTTTCCTCGGCCATCATTGTTTTGACTACTCTGGCTATTTCGTCCGGTTTTTGCCTGGCCATTTCTTTAAGATGGTCACCGAGCTGTGGTTCTTCCTGAATTCTGGGAATAAGCTCATCTCTTTTTCGCTGTGTCGCCCTCTGAGCGGCGCGCCTCTTAGCCTCAACGCTCTGCCGCTTCATGAACTCTGCAAACCTCTTTCTAACTTTGAAGAATACAAAAACTGCCAGCGCGAAAAAGATCAGCTTGCCACCTATGCGAAGCCATTCGTCGATTCTCTCGTTGCTGAAGAAGGGATCGGAATAATTGTATTCCTGGCGCGTAAAAGGAGCGCTGGCGATTTCCAGCACATCATTTCTCTGTGAATCGAATCCCACCGCGCCTTTCACGATGCTGGCGATCTGGTCTAATTCCTCCCGTGATCGGGGCGCATACTGTTTCTGTAAGCCTCCCTCGCCTTCGATCTCCTCGTAAACGCCATCAACAAGTATTGATACCCACAACTTTTCGATATTGCCCACGCTGTTTACAACGTGCTGGACGGTTCTATTTATTTCATAATTGGTTACCACATTTTCGGAAGAGTTTGTGATAATCTTTCCCCGATTATCGGGATTGGTGTTTTCCTCGGAAGAATTATCCGTGATCCTCTCCTCGGATCTGATTGTGGGATTGTCAGGATCGAAATTCTCAATAGTCTGTTCGACCTGTTCGAAATTCAGCCGAGCGGAAATCCGGATGACCGCCTTGCCGGAACCAACCACGGGATCGATCATACTGAGCGCTTTGCCCTCAAGGTAGCTCTCGACCTGTTTGCGCACCTCTAATTGCGATGCCGATAATGCCCCGATCTCGCTGCCGGAATTCTTTCTGGAGAGCAGACGGCCGGCAGAGTCAAGTATCGTGACTCTATCCGGGCTCAGTCCTTCCACCGATGACGACACCAGATAGATTATACCTTCAACCTGGCTCGATGAGATTCCTCCGGCGCCGCCGAGGGATAGTATCACGGATGCGGTGGCATCTTTTTGAGCTTCTCTGAAAAGCCTCGATTCGGGTATGACGATGTGCACCCTTGCGGATTGCACGCCTCGAATGCTGCTTATGGATCTGGCGATCTCCCCCTCCAGAGCGCGCCGGTAATTCACTTTTTGTAGAAACTCAGTCATACCGAGATTCGATTTATCGAATATTTCGTAGCCAACGCTGCCCGAGCGCGGCAAACCCTCGGAGGCCAGCTTAAGCCGGACTTCATATATATCGCGGCGCGGTACGGTTATGGTTGTACCGCCGTTTTCCAGACGGTATCCGACCTTATACTCTCTCAATTTTTCGGCGACCTGACCCGCTTCTGCGACGTCGAGGCCAACGTACAGCGTTTCGTACGTAGGACTGAATATGAAAACCAGCGTGACCACCGCGGCAATCAGCAATGCCAGGGTTACGCCAACATATAATAACCTGGCACCGCCGTTTAAATCGTCCCACCACGGTTTGAATTGACTCTTGTAAATATCCGATAAATATTCCATGGTTTAGACCTGCATCCTCATCATTTCATGATATGCTTCTATCAGTTTATTGCGGATTTCTAACACTAGCTCGAAAGCTACGCCCGCTTTCTCGGCTGCGATCATGACCTCGTGGATATCCGAGATTTCTCCGAGAGCGAATTTCTCGGCAATTTTCCCGGCTTCAGATTGGAGTTCATTAGTCTCAGATAATAGATCCTTAAATATCTGCCCGAATGATTCAGACTCTACTTTGGCTGCTGGCAGCTTAACCGCCCGCGAGTCGGGTAGATTAAAAGGATAATATCCTGGCAGAATCTTAGTCATCAGATTGTAATATCAATGAATTTGCCACGGGGGACAGATCCCGTTTTATCACCGGAAATCAAACCACGTGCCGTTGGTTCTGCGGCCGAGTTGAGTTTAGGATCGCCGAAAAGCCTGCTAATTGCGGTGGCTTCATCGGGATTCAGTTTTTCCAAAAGTAGTTTTTCAAATCGGCCGCCTTCCGGCGACTGTACTTTGTGGTTAGCCGACGGGCTCGCGTCCGCCCTCAATTTCTGCCCTACCTTTGCAGGATAATACGTAGCCTCTGAAACAAGATTGATTTTCATAACCTATCCTCTAAATATTAAGCGCTTCTTTAAACATCGATTTGGCCGCCCGGGCGATTGAGATATTGGCCTCATAGGCCCGCGAGGCAGCCATCATCTCCACCATTTCGGCTATTATATTGATATCAGGCATAGCCACATAACCGCTCTCGTCGGCATCGGGATGGGTCGGATCATACACCATCTTAAACGATTCCGGCTCGATCTCTATCTCTCGAGATTGCACCCCCGGATTATCCGTTCTCCGGGACGATAACGCTTTTGAGTTTCCAATATGTTTGCTGTCGGTACGCGCCAGCCTCGAAATGACTCGATTTAGAGTAGAAGAAAAGCCGGCCCCGGCTGGCTCTTCGCTAAAGACGACATGCTTGCGACGATAGGGGCCGCCCTCCGGCGTGCGAGTAGTTTCCACATTGGCAATGTTCTGAGCTACTGCGTTAAGCTTTCTGCGCTGTGCCGAGAGGCCCGATCCGCTTATCTGAAAAATGCCGAATACGCCACTCATTGTCCCCTGCCTCTTATGGCCATTTTTAACAATCCGAATGTTCTCGCCAGTTTACCGGCGCCGAACTTGTAGATCAATTCATTCTCGGATAGGTTCATCATTTCCCGTTCTATGTCGACGTTATTGATGCCCGATGTGTTACGGTTGCTTTGAATTTCCTTTACTCTGACAGCATTACGAGGGGTTCCCAATGAGATGTGCCTGGAATCCGTGGTTGCGGGAGCAACCGATGATTTCTGATTCAGAAGTCTTTTCATTTCGCTTTTAAAATCAACGGATTTGGCTTTATAACCGGGCGTGGCAACATTAGCGATATTGGAGGCCGTGGTTTTTTGCGCCGAGGATGCGACCCTTAGTAGCTTCTCGTAGAGCGGAATTCCCGCCTTATCGAATAATTTGCCCTTAATCAGCATATACTATTGCTCCGGCGGATACACGTGAACTTATTTTTGAAATTTTCGGTCCTCAATTCCTGCCATAAAACCAAACCTAAAAACACTGCCATATCTGCATGGAGCAAAGGGTATGCCACAGCCGATCCGTGGAATATAACTGTCTAATTTCCTTAGATTCAGTCGGTTAGAAACTCGACTCGACTGGCGTCGGCGGCTATCTCATCCTCGGGGGAGGAATTTTTTTCCACTGTATGTGAAATATCTTCTGTTTCGGCCGGAGGTTCTTTACGCTCTTCCTCCCAACTTAAGACTATTATATCCACCCTGCGGTTTTTGATACGGCTATCGGGAGTTTCATTGCTGGCAATCGGACGGTATTCACCGTATCCCAATGCTGATATCCTTTCAGGAGGAAATCCATGCTTGATGATAAGGTATCGGACGCAGACGGTGGCGCGATTTACGGAAAGTTCCCAATTCGATGGATATTTGCTGGTCTTTATGGGCACGTTGTCGGTATGCCCCTCGATACGTATATGGTTTGGAATCCTTAGAAGGAATCCCGCTATCAGATCGAGGATACCCATTGCCTCCGGTCTCAAGTCGGCGGAGCCGAAATCGAAAAAAGCGGATTCGGAGACGCGGATAATAAGGCCGCGTCGATCAAGAGTCGCCGTTACATTATTGGCGAGCCCCAGTCCTTTCAATTTCGTCTCAATCTCAAGTTTGAGCATCACTAAATCTCCCAATTTGAAGCTGCTGTTGCCTCCATCATCATCAGCGAAGCGCGAACTGGGTGGCAAGGAAGGGAAATCTGTGCCTTGAAGGACGCACTGAAGCGCCACGGTAACTTCATGGAATTTCTCAATGTCGATCTTTGACATGGAATACAGTACTATGAAAAATGCCAAAAGCAAAGTGATCAGATCGGCATAGGTAAGCAGCCAGCGCTCCAGATTTTCGCGTTCGGGATCTCTTTCAGAGTTGCGGGCCATTTACTCGCCTCCGCGCTCTCTGGGTCTTATGAAAGATAATAGCTTAGTTCTTATCACCCTGGGATTCTCGCCCGATTGGATGGAGATCAAGCCCTCGATTATAAGTTCAAGACCTTTCATCTCCTCCTGATTACGATACTTCAGTTTATCGCTGATGGGCAGATAGAGGAGATTGGCCAGAGATATTCCCCACAACGTTGCAATGAAAGCCGAGGCTATGTGGGTTGCCATGCTTGAGGCGTCCTCAGTCTTGCTTAAGGCGTTGATAAGACCCAGGACGGTTCCGATAATACCGAGAGTCGGAGAAAAGCCTCCAAGCTTCTGAAAAAAGGTCTGCCCTGTCCTATGTCGCTCTGAGATATATGCCATTTCAGTCTCGAGGATGGAACGCAAAACGGTAACCTCTGTGCCGTCAATAACCAATTGCAGGGCTTTCTTAAAGAAGGGGTCATGGCGGCCGTTCAGATCGCCCTCAAGACCGAGTATCCCCTCGCGGCGAGCCCTCTCCGCCATTGTGACTATTTTGATAATCAGTCTTTGGGGCTGTTCAATCCTGCCGAAGAATATGATTTTCAATAAGTTGGGTAAATTCTTTAATGTCTCAATTGAGGTCGTCACCGTTGCCGCCCCGATGGTGCCGAAAATTACGAGAATCATGGCCGGCAATTGGAGAATAGAAGAAACAGCCCCCCCTTCCATCAGAAAGGCGATGGCGACGGCTCCTATGCCGATTATTAAACCTGCTATTGTAGCAATATCCATTTGCTTTTAGACAAGCTCCCTCATAGGAAAATATCGGCATAGAGAGGGAGCCCCTTAATCAGATGGATATTGGTTGGCTGATATTATTTAATACTAATTTAGATTCCTGATACTGGAGGCCCGAGGTCAATTTTTCTCGGCATAGCCGTATTCGTGAAGCTTATTGCGCAGGGTTCTGGTTGAGATACCCAGAACCTCAGCGGCCCTCGATTTATTGCCGGCATGCGCCTTCAAGGTCT
>CBDVBL010000018.1:0-11650 GCA_965372205.1 uncultured bacterium | reverse complement strand
CTGGTTCCCTTCGTGGCATCAATAAGCTCTTTCACATCCTCTATTTTCTTATTCTTGATGGGGCATAACGATTCCGCATACAGCTTTATCGGCCGCAGGTTTACATATAGATCGAGTTTGAACCGTATCCCGGCTATAACCGCCCGTTCCACCAGGCCAACCTCCACCCGCGGGTCGCCGATAGCGCCCAGGAAGATAGCATCATGCTCTTTATATTCCGAATATACAGATTCCGGCACCAACTCGCCGGTTTTGATATAGTGCTCCGAGCCGAACGGGTATTCCTTCGTCTCATAGCTAAATCTATAAAGTTCCGAGGTTCTGTTTAATACTTTTAACGCCTCCCTCGTGACCTCCGGCCCTATGCCGTCACCGCCTATTACCGCTATTTTATACATTGTTTTCCTCTCGATATTTCAATGACCATAAAACTGTATCCAACAATATCGCCAAATCCGCTCATGCTTTCCCCAGCTTCTCCATCACCCAGCCTTTGAGGCCGCCTTTCTCTATTATGGTCTTCATAAACGGCGGAAACGGCGTAAATGTGAATTCCTTGTTCTTAGTGATATTTACAATCTTTCCACCGAAAATATCTATCTGAAGCTCGTCGCCCGCCTCGGTGGCATCGACACATTCCGGCGATTCGAAAATCGGCAGTCCGATATTGATGCTGTTTCTGTAGAATATCCGGGCGAACGATCTGGCCACAACCGCAGAGATACCGACAGCTTTAATCGAAAGCGGCGCCACCTCCCGCGATGATCCGCAACCGAAATTATCATCGGCCACGATTATATCACCGCGTTTGATTTTCTTGTGAAAATCTTTGTCGTAATCCTCCATGCAGTGTTTGGCCAGCTCGATTTCATCTGTCAAATGACACCATCGTCCCGGCATGATAACATCGGTATTAATGTTATCCTCCACCCGGTAAACTTTTCCAGAAAGCTTCATCTATCCTCCCCGACCTGCTATTTGCTGCCGTAATAAAGCGACCGCAAATACGGAGTTATAAACGTCATCCCGGCCTTATACGAGATTTTAGGTTGATAACCAAGATCGTATATAGCCCTGGAGATATCGAAGATCGCACTATATTTGAGAAATCTGGCAGCGAACCGGGTATACGGCGGCGGAGTCGATTTCCGCGCAACGCCATAATAACGTTCCAGCAAATATGCCATTGAATATATCAACGGATACGGAATAGCTTTCAGATTCAGCTCTATCCCCAGTATGGTCATTATATCAGTGACGAAACTTTTCGATGTTACTCTGGAACCATCGGTTATGTTAAAAATCCGCCCGGTTGCCTCTTTACTTTTCAGGGCCAGTATGATCGCTTCCACCACGTTATCTATGAATGTAAGCGATAACAAATTCTCGCCGTCCTCCACCAGCATCAGCCTTTTTGATCTTAATCGTTCAACGATGAATGGAATTATGGTCTGATCGCCGGGCCCCCAGATATATCCGGGTCGAAGAATCACTCCGGGAAAATCCTTATACTTTATAAGTGTAGAAACGATTTTATCGGCCTCGATCTTGGAACGTGTGTAATAATCCACCACTCTTTCGCCGTAATCGGCTTCTTCGTCCGTCCCGTAATGGCTTCGATCGTTTCCATACACCGATGTCGTGGAGATATGAATAATCTTTTCGAGGTTCTCATCTAATGCACGTTCCATCACCAGACGTGTAATATCGATATTCGTTCTTTTGAAATCCTCCCACCGCCCATAATCGCGTCTTAATGCCGCGCAGTGCACCAGGGCTTTACAACCCTCGAGCAAATCAGAATGATTATCCCCTTCCGAAAGATCGCGGCATTTCGAATTAACACCTTTTTCCCCGTACTCCCGTGCATCGGATTCTTTTTTGACAATAGCGAGCGGTTCGAATCCCGAGGTCAGCAATCGACTGACAAGCGCTCTGCCCAGGTATCCTCCTGCTCCTGTTACAGCCACCTTCATCCCAATCAAGCCTGATATCTATAGGTCATCAGGCGAACCTATTCGCCCCATTATGGCGGAGGCCGCCGCCACCGCCGGGTTGGTCAGGTATACTTTCGATGTTATATGTCCCATTCTGCCGGTGAAATTGCGGTTGGTCGTGGAGACGCAGACCTCGCCGTCACCGAGAACGCCCATATGCCCGCCTATACACGGCCCGCAGGTCGAGGTTGAAAAGACGCAGCCGGCATCGATAAAAATCTGCGGAATGCCCAACTCGAATGCTTCCCTGGCAATTGCCTGTGAACCCGGTATCACGATAACGCGGACATCACGATGAGCCTTTCTGCCCTTGAATATCTCCGCCGCCCGGATCATATCCTCCAGCCATCCATTTGTGCAGGCCCCGATTACGACCTGATCAATCTTCATATCGCCGATCTCCGATACCGGCCTGACGTTATCAGGAGAATACGGGCAGGCAACCTGGGGTTCGATATTTGATACATCGTAATTTCTCTCAAGCGCATATTGAGCATCGTCATCTGCGGCATATGTCTTGTATGCCGGTTTCTCGGATTTGAATCTGGGAGTCGATTCCACCAGCGCCTTCGTTTTCTCGTCGAAATTGAAAATACCAGTCTTGCCTCCAGCCTCGATAGCCATGTTCGCCATGGCGAATCTATCGGCCATGAGCAAATGATCGAAGACATCTCCGTGATACTCAATAGACATGTATGTCGCTCCCGAGGTAGTCAAATCCTTCAAGGTATAAAGGATCAGATCCTTACCGTAAACGTGAGGCCCCGGACTGCCGGTATACGTAAGTCTCGCTGATTGCGGCACCTTCAACCAGACCTCGCCGGTGGCCCAGGCGCAGGCGATATCGGTCGATCCCACCCCCGTGGCAAAACAATTGATTGCTCCTGCAGTACAGGTATGCGAATCGCCGCCGATCATTATCTGACCGGGAAGAATTACACCCTCCAATGGTAACACGGCATGCTCAATTCCGGCCCGGCCGACCTCGAAATACCATTTTACATCGTGCTCTTTCGCAAAATCCCTGACCACTTTCGCGATACCGGCGGCGTTGATATCTTTTGCAGGGGTGAAATGATCCGGTATCAAGCATATTTTACCCGGCTCGAACAGCCTGTTTACTCCCCACTCGCTTAACACCTTTATCGAAAGCGCCGCTGAAAGCTCATTGGCCATAGCGATATCTACGGGAACAGTGACTATCTCCCCGGGCGTAACCTCTTCATGTCCGGCATGGTCTGCTATGATCTTCTGTGCTATCGTCTGGCCCAATTTTCCTCTGTAGTTATCCCTGGTAAGTCATGAATTCGAATCTATCAGAGCTTAAGAAAAATCCATATTATTAATATCCATCGTACACTCGCAGGACATGATTCTCTTAAAAAGTCCGCGGGGATGCCGATCATCGGACAAATCTATCCCCTGTTTTCACGTCAGGATTCAAATCTTCCGGCCTGATCCTGACCAGCAGAGCTATTATGAATATATATAAAGGAAAATTATAAACCCAGAGATAGGGGATATTAATGTTATATAGCGTGATTACGGTAACAAGAATCAAATGATAACTTACCAGAAACATTCCCAGCTTCCAGATGCCGCCGAACTTTAGACCGATCTTTGAGAATTTGATGGCCAGCACCGGGGCAATAAAAATCAGAATTACAACTGCAGACCAGAAAAGCGAGACAATGAATAACATCACAAACAGAAATAAAAAGACGATCCAGCTATAAGACGTCTTCAGTTCCTTCAGGTAATCGGCATCGATCGTCAGATTCAAATCATGAGGATACTTCCTGTAATATGGAGACGGGTCTCCGAGTCTGAAGATGCCTTCCGGCCCGATGTATACTTCTATATCGGGATGCAGCTCCTTCAGGCTGTCGGCATCCGACCACTCTCGTAACCACTCCCAGACGATCATGGTATCACCCTCGAATGTTATGAATCTGGGATTCGCCGGGGTATTTGTTATAACACCTTCTTCGAAAACGGCCTTATAGTTGTTGACTTCAAATAAATCGACGACTTTTTGATGGTATTTCGCGATGAATCCCAGATAGTGAATAGTATGAATCAACGAGATTATAAAAAGCAGCGTCAGCATAAATCTCCAGCACCTGGCGGGGGAATAAGAGAGCGCTTTCCCGTAGAAATCTCTGCCTGCCAGGCTTCCGCCAAGATCGCTGAAAAAATTAGGGATCCATTTCACAATTTTCCTCGATCGTACTATTTCGTGTTAAGAAAATCTAAGAAAAATATTGATCACCTGATATGCCGGAGATATGTTCTCCCTATCAGAGGCCGAGCCCTCAACTGTATTGCTTAAGACTTCCGCCGTCTTCTCCGGCGTTTCGGTTCCTCTCCCTTTTTAGTCAACGCTGAAAGATCGAAATTGAAGGGAACGTCGGCCAGCTTCTTCCCACCATCGGGAGTTAAATTGTACTGTGCCCTGTCTCCTTCGCCTGATTTTGTCAGCCATCCCTGCCTGACACAATAATCAAGGTAAGCCACTCCCAGGGCCAAAGGGTTGACCTCCTGCCCGTCGCCTGTATAATCCTCCATTATCTCCCCTCTGTGGTTATCTTTCGATTTTATCACATCTAGTCACCGAGAATTTTCCTTAACAAATCTTGAGTATTTATCTCGCTAATCCTAATCAAATTCACTTTTTTCGCAAGGCCAGATTCTACGTTCGCTGGCGTGTATAATTCTTTATGAGCTTTGTCGAAATCATTATCTGAAACAACAACGTTTAACTTTATGTCTATATTCGGTACAATCGAAAGCAAATTCCTGAATCTGTCATTTACGGCCTTATTAAAGGTAGAGATCGTAGTTGCCACCTCAACAGCGGCCAACATATTAAAACCTTTCAAAATAATCGTGTCTATTTCTTTTATCAATCTAAAGGCCTCAGGGGACAAGCCCAATTCCAGACCCATTAACTTTACGCTTATTGCTTCTAATTTTGGGGATCTTCTTTGTTCAGTTTCGCCTATATGAACATGATAGCCCGCTTTTATTGCGAATTCCGAAATAGTTTTAATTATGCTATTGTGGTCACGGACCACAAGGGCCGCCAAATCTAATGCAGTTTGGGCGGCCAATACTTTTTCAATCTCTTCAGGGGTTTTTGCTTTGGGATTCCATACGTATAATTCTCGTTTATGGCCCTTAACTTTTGCCTTTTTGCAATATTTATTCAGAACCTTGCCAATTGTTGTCATTTGGGGCCTATAGGAATTAACTAACTGCGAATAAATTACAACGAGCAACTCATCTAGTGAGGCTCTTCTATGTTCAGCCAGATGGCTGTAAATTAGTTGCTGTGTTAGATTCTCAGCAGGGATTATATCTATATATTTTAGCGTTCCTGATTCCTCTACCATATCTCGCATGAACCATTTTTTTTCTCTCTTAATAAAGACATACTCTCCATTAGACAAGAGTAACCTTAGATCAAACCTCGCCAACCTTGCTAATAGTCCTTTTTGCGAAAAGTATGGCAACAAACCTGTCATCAAGATTGTCTCGTCAGCACCACCATGATATCTTATTATCTCTTCACATTTCTCTAGTAGCTCTTTTTCTTCATCGATAGATAGCTGTTCTTTTATAGCATCCAATTCGGAAATCGGCTGATGGGGTCGGAACGAAAGAATAAAATCTCCTAACATTGAACCGATTCTTTTTTGATGTATTGTTTGCGTATAGTTTTCAATTGGAGGTTGATACACCATTCCTCTATTCTGGCACTCATCAACAGAGGGAAGTCTGAAACCGGCCCTGATAGCTGCCCGGTTCATAGCCATCCAAACACCAACATCTTTGTTATGGAATGTCAGGACCATCCATCCATCCGGTTTAATTACCCTTCGGCATTCTTTGAACACTCTGAAAAGCATTTCCTCATAAAAGGCTCTGTCTTTCGCCCCTTCGAATCCTTGATGTCTTGTTTCAATGGCCTCAAATTTCTTGTCGACACCATTCTTAAGATCCAGATATTCCTTGATCCATACTAAATAGAAATCCGACAGCTCCCCATATTGTACATTGCCACCAAACGGTGGATCCGTTATTACTGCATCAACCGAGTTATCTGGTATTCTCAACTCATGACTAGATTGAGTAAGCAACCAACAGGTGGCCTTTTCTGTTATTTCTTCCCATGGTCTGGGTCCTTTCGGAGGCCGATAGAAACTTCCAACACATTTGTTCTGCTCGCGTTTTCCTGTTTTAAGTGCTGCGTATCGCCTCAGCATAGGCGGTAGGGGTGACATTTCCACATAGACTTCCGGCGGCCAATAAATATGACCAGCCCATTCAATAGGATTACCTCCTTGCCATCCCTGACTCCTAAATACGAGTTTATTAGAATAACGCAACAAGGCGGAGAATAGATGAAGAATGCTGTGTGTTATGGCCTCATCGTTTTTTCCCATGTTCTTGGAGATCCATTTTTTTATGAAGCCTAGGGACACCCTCTGCCTTGGAGTGAAAAAATCACGGAATTTGTAGAATCCTTTTGCATAAAGATTGTTTTCTCGAACCGAGTTCATGTCAGGAAAGTTATCTGGCGGAATTCGTAGTTTTCTACTCTTTATTGTCAATTTCTCTTCTCTGGCTATGGATTTTGCAAGTCTGATATCGCTCGCTTGAGCATCCCGTATATACTTCTTCGAGCAATTAGAGCAATTCACAAAAACTGACAGCATCTTATCTTTCAGGCGTTCGCAGTTGTCCGGTTTTAATTTTGCCTTACACTTTTTATTGGTACATTCGTAAACAGCATTCGGCAGCTTTTTCGCCTCCCCCAAGACAACAGCTTTTTCGCAATTGACGCATTTCACGACATTAGACCATTCATACCATTCAGCAACGGCCATTTTGCCACACTTTGAGCATTTTGTCCTGTAAAGGGGGCTAACATTTCCTTCCACCCATTGTTGCCAATCGCCGAAAACGGCTGCCAGCTTATCAAGATCAACGGGCTCAGCTTCAATTCTCGTAATCCACGTCGCCAAAGGATTAATATCTACCCCGACAACTCGACGTTTTAGCTTCAATCCTTCTACCACAGTTACCCCACCCCCGCAGAACGGGTCGAGAACAATATCTCCTGGGTTGGTGTAATGCTCAATCAGTTTCGCAAAAACATTATGAGGCCTTCTGGCATAGTAGCGATGCATTTTATAAATCGCGGTATGAGGTTGGGCTAGTACGGGTGCTATGAGCGGCTTTACCGGTTTGGGCTTGATTCCCTCCCGTTGCATCTGACCATCTATGGCGTCGTGTACGCTTTGAGCGTTAAGATCAAGCTCTCTATTCATGGGTTCCCTTTGGCAAAGCAAGCTCATTATTTTAGCATCACAATAAGCTTCTTACTTCCCCCTAAACTCCGCCTTCCTTTTTTCAAGAAACGCTTTCGTCCCTTCGGTTTTATCCTCGGAGGCACAGATCCCCGCGAACAACGACGCTTCATGTTCGCAGCCGGCCTTCAAATCGACATCGAGGCCGAGATTGATCGCTTCTTTTGCGGCCTTGATTGCCAGGGGGCCCCTGGACGCTATTTTCCGGGCCATCTCTATGGCTTTAGCCATCAGTTCCTCAGGCGGGTAGACTACATCCACCAGGCCAATCCGGAGCGCTTCCCCGGCGTTGACATGATCGCCGGTGAGTATCATCTGCTTGGCCTTGCCTCGACCCACCAGCCGCGCCAGCCGCTGCGTGCCGCCGTAGCCGGGTATTATGCCGAGACTCACCTCCGGTTGTCCGATTTTGGCCTTTTCCGATGCCAATCTGATATCGCAAGCCAAAGCGATCTCGCATCCACCTCCGAGAGCGAAACCGTTAATCGCAGCGATAACAGGCTGCCGCAAATTTTCTATTTTAAACAACAACGTATGTCCCCGATCGCACTTGGCCCGACCGGAGACGACATCGCAGACAGCCAGCTCATTTATGTCAGCCCCGGCCACGAAAGATTTTTCGCCGGCGCCAGTCAGGACGACACACAGTATGCCATCGTCATCGGCAACCCCGGTGAAGCAGTGATCGAGTTCGGCGATAGTCTCATCGTTTAAGGCATTCAGCACCTTGAGACGGTCTATTGTGACAATAGCGACCGGGCCGTCTTTGGAGAACTTGATATTCTTATATTCCATCAGTGTTTCCTACTTCTTTTTATAGTCGTAAAATCCGCGTCCCGTTTTCCGCCCGCAATATCCAGCCTTGACCATTGCTTTGAGCAGCGGCGGGGCGGCGTAATGATGATCTTTGAACTCGTCGAATAGAATTTCAGCGATATAGTAAGTCGTATCCAGCCCGACGAAATCTGTCAGCTCAAGCGGACCCATGGGGTGACCGCAGCCAAGCTTCATACCCGTATCGATATCCTCCTTGGTGGCAACCCCGGATTCCAGCGCCCGGATAGCATCAAGCAAATACGGCACCAGCAGGCGATTGACTACAAATCCCGGCGTATCCTTGCAGGATACCACCACTTTGCCCATCTTTTCACCAAATGCCTTCGCCGATTCGAAAGTATCCTCCGAAGTAGCCACCGTCCTGACAACCTCTACCAGCTTCATAACCGGCACCGGATTGAAGAAATGCAGTCCGCAGAAATTGCCCGGACGACTCGTCGCCGCTCCCATCTCTGTGATCGATAGAGAGGACGTATTGGAGGCAAAAATCGCATCGGTCTTCACTATGGAATCGAGATCCTTATAGAGCTCAATCTTTTCATTGATGTTTTCTATGATCGCCTCACAAATCAGATCACAATCTTTGAAATCTTCGAGGCTGGTGGTCCCGGTGATCTTTGCAAGCACCGCCTTTTTCCCGGCCTCGTCGAGCTTCCCCTTCTCCACTGCCCGGGAGAGAGATTTATTTATACGACCCAGACCTTTCTGCAATAGGCCATCATTGATTTCGCGGACCACGACCGTTATGCCGGCCTTCGATGCTACTTCGGCGATGCCCGACCCCATCAATCCGCAACCGCAAACGCCAATTTTCTTAATCTCCATCAAAACTCCTCATTTGGAAAATCACCAAATACTTAATACTTTCAAAATCATCAGGTCATCTCGTTATCAAAACACTGCGCATATCGAGCAACAAACCATCAGGAACTTATCCATTCATTCCTTCCTGAGAGCGCGACATCATTGCTGTTACCCAGGCATCGGGCCCTATCTTGGAAATCATTCTTAAGTTTTCGCGGGCTTCGGGCGCCGTCTCGAAAAACGAACTGATTTCATCGCAGGGATACTCACGGCACTGGTAACAGAATTCGATCCCTTTATCCTCGGCGCAGATCCTAATTTTGCAGGTCGCCCCCCAGCATGATGAAGCAGGACCTTTGCAGCCGAGGCATTTGATCAGATCGGGCGAAATAGTCTCTCCTCGTTCCTTGCTCAGTTTTCGGGCTATTTTCCCCTGAGCCTTGGTATCGTTGGTGGAATAGGCAATATAAATCTCGCAATCGCCGCAATACAGCCCGCACCTGCCCTGGAGTGATCTATACATTCAGCCCTCCTGCCAAAGATCCGGCGGATTGCCCAAGAATCCTCATCACCGGACGTTCACTGCCAACCTGTTAATATAATACAATATTCGAGTGAAGACCTCAAGTCGCTTTCGAGATCTCATGCTCCCGCCTGAAATTCACCTTTTCTCCAGCATCAGGCTTTCCGCGGAGAATCCGTGTTTTTTCAAGAATGAGATAGCGGGTTTATTCTCAAAATCCATCCAGCCGTAATATTTATTGACATTATGCTTTTCTCCCTCCTCCATGGCACCGTCCAACAGCATCCTGCCGACCCCCCTGTGCCGAAACTCCCTGGAGACATAGCAATCGAGCAGGATACAAAGCACCTCGCCGTCCACCAGGTCGGGGAGATGCCAGATGTTTAGATAGCCTACGACCTTGCCTTCAGTGATGGCAACCAGATACGTTGAGAGATTGGAGTCTAAAGCCTCCTCGAACCTCTTTATCCTCTTTTCCATCTGGCATTTCTGGATCTCCCCCAGGATCTCGTGGATGATTTTAAGATCGCTTTTCCCAGCCAGCCGAACTTCGATATCCATAAGCTACCTCTATTTATGTTAAGCCAACGCTCTGTTGTCGCCATCTCGGGATTTTGTCTTATATCCGAACAACCGGACACAAAGGAAAGACAACAGCAGGAAACTGTCAAGTGAATAATGTATATGAACATATCAGATGATTTGCCGATCAAAAGCAAAAATGGAATCCCGCTGTTATCCCTGTAATCTCTTTGTTAAATAAGCTAATTGGGGCCAGGAAAGACTCAATAACCTGCCGGGGAGTCGTTCATCCATTTATATTCAAATCACGCGGATCTACTCCAGAAGCTCATATAGCGAATTCGCCTTTTCATAATCGAACTCGAACTTCTCGGGCACCCGGTAAAATCTGTATTTCTCCATGCTCGAACCGATGGCGATGGCGCCGAAAATTATCAATGGAGGCCCTAGAAGCTTGGCTATCGCCTCAGTTACGGAAGCCTCGCCTAGACTATAGCTTTTTGCCAACCCGATATATGCCCCCGCGGCCGCTGTTCCGAGAGCCAGACTCTCCAGGATCCTATTGCCTATTTCGACTTTTATTCCGATTATGCCCGCTGAGGGGATTTTTGCCGGCTGATCCGTCCCTCTTGGTTGAATCAAGATCGAATCCGGCTCCCAACGAAGCAGAAGTCCATCTAAAACTGAGCCATCCTCATATATGAAGCTGGTAAAACGGACGTCTCTGTGCATCCGCCAGAGTTCCCGCTCTGTCAGATTTATAGTATTTTCCTTTTCAAATGAATTTTTCAATACCGCATTCGAACACGATAAAACTGCTACAACCAAAAAGCCGAAAATGATCCACTTTAACACATTGATACCCTTCTAATTTCTAATCGTAACTCTTGTCTACTGCGTCTTTTCACATTGTTAAAGTTACCTAAAAAGAATATTGGTGTCAAATGGGGAAACCAGCGCCTCCTACGAAATGCCTGATATAAATTTAATGTGTATTGCGAGAATGGTTAACTCGTAAAATGAAAAAGGCCGGCATCAAGCCGGCCTGTATAATTATCAAAGCTGTCTTTCTGATTTTTCAACCGACGGCATCTCTATTCCGGCATACTGGAATACACTATGATAAGCGAATCAGATCGCGCCAGATCGCCAGGCGTTACAACCACTTGTCCGACAGGCACTTCTCCAAAACGCTCTATGATCGCGCGTTTGACGGGCTCAAGATCGTATTCTTCAAACTGCCTCAGATCGCAAAGGCTTATGCCACAACCCCGGCTGTATGCCTTATAGACGAGCTCCGAGCAATAGAATTCATCGTCGCCCCAGAGGTACATGTGGTCATACGGTAGACCGAGATGATTTTCTGCAGCACGGATGGTATTATTGACATCTCTCCCCTCTTTCAAGCGCAGAACAGAATATAATCCCTCGCCATTTGCGATCCATTGCTCAAGAGGAATTTTCCTTACAGGCCCAACCGCCTCGATGACGAATGCACTATCACCCTCTACGGACACCAGGCCGCAATGAGAATAGGGCGAGTCCGTTGCCAGTTTAATGGCCTCAGACGATGGGCTTTTCAGATCCTGCAG
>CBDVBL010000017.1:0-11695 GCA_965372205.1 uncultured bacterium | reverse complement strand
CTGGAAAGCGGCCTCGCCAGGATTTTCAGGGTCGAGTTAAAGAATGACGACGGCAGAGTCCTTTTTTCATCCTCGGCAACAGGAGATATATCAGAAGACCGATTATTGATCCTCGATTTTGTCTCCAGGCAATCGGGCTTCGGCACGGCATCGGTCATTAAAGTCTTTAGAGATCAATTACCGTGGGACAGCAGGGCCATGGATTCTACTCTTTATGAACAGGGACTGACGCTCGGACACGACAGTAACCAGTTCTACATTTTTTATTCGGATATGATGGCTGATATCGAACTACGACCGGGTATTGATCTGGTGATCATATCCAACGATCAGCCGCAGACGTTTTACGAAAATTACGCCCTGAATCAAGATCGGTTTGAAAGCTTTGTCAGGGAGGGTGGCACGCTTCTTTGGTGTGTCTGCGATCTGGGATGGAATTACGGCTCCATAATAGAGGCTGGTTTGACCCTGCCCGGCTCTATCATGGCCAACTACTCGCTCGATCAGGTCAATATGGTAGCAAATACCGAATATCAACTTCTATCCGGCCTTGATGATACGCTCCGGGGTAATTACGCCAGCCAGGAGTATTTTGACAATATCCCCTATGGTGCTATCGGGTATTTGATGGATTCCGGCGGCCGCCCTACTTTAGTAGGCTTCGGATTGGGTAACGGGTGGGTGCTGGTCTCAGGCCAGCCGCTGGAGTATAATTATGATAGGCGAGATCTATATAATATCGGAGATTTGCTGCCCCGCATAATCCGCTTTTTGTTGGGGATTAGAGCGGGTGGCGCTTTTTCCCTTATCCCTGGTCCGGGGCGCTTGAGCGCGAATGTCGGGGTTTAACAAGTAGCCCTGCGTTTGCGCTGGAGGGGACGCCCCGCCAGTGATCATATACCGTTGGTCTGCACGGCGCGGAAAAAATGTTTCCCGCCGGATGGATCGATTCAGCCCTGGCTCATGAGGCCGGGGCTGAATTTTTTTAACTCAATTATCCTTATTAACTTGCAGCCATGGGTTTTTCCCTCGAAAAGACCCGACAGAGATGGAAACTCCGGTCTTCCCTGTAGAGTATAAATAAAAAGAGAGATACCGGAGGTAGTTATGAAGCTTAATCTCAAAAGAGCGCCAAAAATGAGATTTAACGCCGCCCCTGAGAGGTTATTACAGGCGGCTGTTTATCCGGGATTGTATTGCCCGCGCTGTGGGTCAAAGGAGATCGGACTGAAAAAGCTGGTGGGTGAAAATGCGATCTGGGGTTGCCGCATTGCAAGGCCGATTTCAGACTGGAGTTTCCGGTGAACAAAAGATTTTAGCAGGCCTGAATTCATAATATCACTTAAGCCCCGATACGGAGTCGGGGCTTTTGTTATTTTTCGGAGATGGAGATTTCAATTATCCGGCGGTTTCATCCTCCGCGGGCTCACATCCGGAGAACAAAGCCAGCGTCAGCCCGCCCAACCCCATCATTATAACCAGCATCGATAAAAGATATCCGATCATGGGTATAAATGATAAAGTCACCAGTATTACCATTCCTATGGAGAAGCAAAGGTAGCCCGGTCTGCCGCCGCCAATGCCCAGCAACTCGCAGATCTTCCGGCCGATGAAGAGGGTGGCGTATATTCCTCCTGCAAAACACCCGACGCCAAATAGCAGGATCAACACCGCCCCGAGAGGGGCGCCGATGATAGTAAGCAGCAATACGATGGCGACGATCGGCGTCAGGAACAGAATAACGAATCCAATTCCCAGGCTGGGAAACAGCCTGGCGCTCAGACTCTGTTCGGTGCACAGCGCCATATGTTTTGAAAGGAGAATTAAAATATTCCCGGATATCGCCAGCATGATCCACAAAAGCACCATAGACATTACCGTCGGGAATGGAATGGCCGAACCAATGAATAGCCCCAGAGAGATAATCGTCAGGAAAAGGAAATATCCTCGATGCGATATTAACCAGGTGGATATTTTTCCAAACGTAACCCAGCCGCTTTCTTTTCTCTCATCGCGTTCGGTCCGGGTCCACTTAACCTCCCCGGTTATCCGGGCGGAAGTTGAAATATCGGCCTTATCCGGAGTCTCATAAATCAGGTCGCCCTCGATGACAGCATCGGGGCCGATAACGAGACTTCCTCCTTCGAAACGAAAACACCCGGCCACCGAGCCAAGCAACGTCGCCTGGCCTGCAGAGACCTCAAGATCTCCATTCGCACGGCCCTGAAAATTCACTTTGGCCGCGAAAAGATGAGCATCATGGCCGATTTCACCATTGGGTCCGATCGTAATTTCCTGCGCGAATGCTATAACGTTTCTACCTATGGGAGCATTGCAGGAGATATATCTTGCGAAAAATCTGAAACTCCCCCCGATCGGGCCGAGGCTTTGAATAGACTGGCAAAATCCGTTAAGGTTCCCGTCAATGGTCTCCGACTGCACTATCTCGTTGCAGGCGACAAATAGATCCCCGCGAACCTTGCTATCGAATTTGAGATTATTCCCGGCAATGAAAACATCGTCATCGTAAACAGAATCTGCTTTGAAGCCCTTTTCTTCGGGATTCAGAAACTCTGTGGCGAGGACGTTTGCAGGAATGGCGACCATGATCGAGGCCAGTGTCATTTTCAGAATTATCTTTTTCATACATCTCCCGCTTTGGTTACGGTCTTTCAGGAAAGTTTGTTACCAGATTTTTAGAGATCCTGTCAAGAGAATTCTTGCTCGCCGCCGGATCACCTGCTATTATTGAGCGATGACATACTCGAATCGGAATAAGTCTCGACCGCCGGTTGATAAATACCCTTATGGCATAATCATACCACGATGGATTCTTAGCGTTGCGGAGATGGTGCTGGCGTCATATTTCGTGTTTTTACTCAAGTTTGAGGTGGGGCTGATATTTCTTACCTATGGGGTAGTCTGTGCCTTCCTTCTACTGCCTGTTATCCGATGCGTTCGATGCTATTACTATGGCAGGCGATGTAATTTCGGCTGGGGTGTTATGGTATCAAGACTATTGCCGAAGGTTGAGGGTGAGAATTATGCCTCCACCTACGGATATTCGATTCTTTTCTGGCCCTTGAGAATCATCCCCGTCGGGCTTGGTCTGAGAGATATAATCTTCGGTTTTGCCGACCTTCAGTTTATGCCCCAGGGTCTCTTCGGAATATATATCATGGTGATTTTTCTTCATCGGCAGTTTTATAGAAAATTATCCTGCAGTAGATGCCATCAGAGGCCGGGATGCCCGGTTTACGATGCCAGGGCAGTTATAGGAAACGCTGGAGAAGCCAATACCGCTATGGACAACAGGGAAATTTAGGCGGCTTCAAAAAAGCTATCCGGAGGTCATTTGAATTCTCTCATCCCGGGCGGCCTGGCATTAGCGGCGCTTTATCTCGGATACAAATTCTACGGAGCTTTCATCGAGAGAAGACTCATCGGTCCGAAAGATGGTTTTCCCACTCCTGCGACCACAGAAAACGATGGCGTCGACTACTCGCCCGCCAGTACCTCGGTGCTGTTCGGGCACCATTTCTCCTCCATAGCCGGAGCGGGGCCGATCATCGGCCCTCTCATCGGGGTCACTTTTTTTGGCTGGCTGGTTTCTGTGCTCTGGATAGTCATAGGATCCATATTCATCGGAGCAGTGCATGATTATACATCCATGATGCTTTCCGTGCGCAATAAAGGGAAGTCGATTGCTGAGATCGCCAGGATTTCGCTGGGGAATAGAGCCAAAATGGTTTTCTCGATATTCCTCTGGATAGCTCTGGTTCTGGTTGTGGCGGCGTTCGGCGATGCTACCGCGCAATCCCTGGTGAAAAAGCCGGAGATTGTGATACCGACTTTTGGTTTGATTTTTATAGCCGTCTTTTTCGGCCGTCTTGTATACCGGATGGGTGTTTCCCTTATCCTCGGCACGATCATATCTCTCGGGCTTCTGGCCGCACTGGTTTATCTCGGCGAGTTGGTGCCGATTTCTGTTCTGGGTACTCTTTTTGGAATGTCCGATGTCAGGTTCTGGTTCTTGATCTTGATGATTTATGCTTTGATCGCCTCTGTCATCCCTGTCTGGGTTCTCCTCCAGCCACGGGATTATATCTCCAGTTGGCTTCTTTATCTCGGCCTCGGGCTGGGATTCCTCGGGCTGACGGTCGCTCATCCGGACTTACAAGCGCCGGCTGTTGTGGCCTTTGATAGCCCGACGCAAGGGCCGCTCTGGCCGATGTTGTTTGTCCTGATTGCGTGCGGTGCCGTCAGCGGATTTCACTCCCTGGTGGCCAGCGGGACCACCTCCAAACAACTTGCGCGTGAGGGCCTGGGGCGCAAGATAGGTTATGGTTCGATGATCCTGGAGGCGGTTTTGGCGATCATGGTGGTCTTGATTGCCGCCGCGACTCTAAGCTGGGATCCAACCGCCGAAAAATCGGCCTTCGGTCTGCATTACCTGATGACATCGACCACAGCCGGCGGTGGTGGCGGTCCCATAGTTGCCTTCGCCACCGGTTTCGGGAAAGTGGTTAATGTTTTACCGGGGATCTCGCTTGTAGCGGGAATCTATTTCGGGATGCTGATGCTGAACGCATTCGTCATAACGACTCTCGATACAGCCACCAGGCTGGGGAGATTTATCTTGACAGAAGCGGCCGGAGCTAAATTCAAACTCTTAAGCAACAGATGGGTTGCCTCCATTGCGACTGTGGCAGCAGCAGCCTTGTTGGCGTCGACCGGAGGTGTTAAGACTATCTGGCCGGTGTTCGGGGCTGCCAATCAGCTCGTTGCGGCGCTGGCCCTGGTGGTGGTATCCTCATATCTGATCGGTGTAAAAAAGCCTCGTCTCTACACCGTTTTGCCGGCAATATTCATGTTGTTGACCACCGTCGGCGCTTTGACTTTCACGATGATCGGTTTCTTTAAAATGGGCAGCACAACGGGCTATCTTCTTGGGAGCGTTTCGGTTGTACTTACGGCATTGGCCCTTTATATTGCCTTTGAAGCCAGGGATGTTCTCCTGTTTTTAAAGGGTAAGAGAGATCTTATTGAGTATCCTCATCCTGCCTGGAGTCGCAAATAGTTTTTTTGAGCTTGTCGTTTTTCGAGAGTTCAGGCCGTTTTTCCTGAAGATCAAAAGCGAATTTTTTTCAAGTCTTTCCCATATTGTTCGAAGATATTTACAGGAGTCTCTATATATAGGATAGCAGCGCCGGGATCAGTTAAGATAGAGGATAATCGCTTATCTCTGCCGGTAAATTACCGATAATGATAAGGATAGCTGTGAATAAGAATGGCGGTTGGTAATTATGCCCGATAAAAGTATGCTGGGCCAAAGCCCACAGGAGTCGACAAGAAAAATAAATATAGCCTCCGAACTGAAAAAGTTCTCCACGCCGAAGACCGAATTCAAGATAAGCGGCGGCGATGATTTCGCGCTGGGAAGAAATGACTTGCGGGCGTTATACGAGGTCTCCCGGGCCGTGAATTCTACGCTCATATTGGATGAAATATTAAGCATCGTAATGAAGAAAGCCATAGAACTCCTGCAGGCGGAGAGAGGTTTTTTGATGCTTCTGGATTCGGACGGGAACCTGCAGTTCAAGACGGCCCATAAGATAAATAAAATACGGCTGGACAAAAGCGATCTTCAGATTCCGTCCTCAATCGCCCGGACGGTGGTTGAAACCGGACAGTCGATTCATACCTCCGACGCTTTAAAGGACGATCGTTTTTCACATAAGAAGTCAGTTCTGGAGATGAATATACGCTCGGCTATCTGCGTGCCCTTGAAAATCAAAGACCAGATCATAGGTGTTGTCTATCTGGATAATTCAGCCAAAGCGAATATATTCCTGAAATCGGATTTGCATTTATTCGAGCTGTTTGCGGATCAGGCCTCGTTAGCTATTCATAATGCCCAGCTTTATACAGAGCTTTTCGATCTTCAGCGTTTTCAGGAGGCAACTCTTGATAAAACTCCCGTGGGAATAATGGTCCTGGCTGAAGACGGGGAAGTTATCTCGTATAATAATGCTTCCTTTGCCCTCCTGTATAAGGCCTCTCTTGTGCCGGACGATGGGAGCTATGATCTAATGGGCAAGAACTTTCTGGAGATCCTGCCGTTTTCAGAACGAAAGTTCTGGCGTGAGAATATAGCCAAGTCGGCGGACGTTACCAAAGAGATTCCATCACACAGGCAAAAGATAGGCTCGGATGATATCGTCTTTAGATATCGATTTTCGCCATTCCATCATGTTAACGAAGATCTGAATGGCAGGATTATCGTTATTGAGGACATCACTGAAAAAGTAATCCTGGAGCAATCTTTGCTATTATCCGAGAATATGGCGGCCAAAGGCGAAATGGCAGCCGCTATCGGCCATGAGCTAAACAATTATTTGACCACCATATCGACCAACGCTCAGCTTCTGCCCCGCATCATAGAAAAAGGACAAATGGAAAAAATCCCGGCAAAAGTCGAAAGTATGTTAGCGAGCGTAGACAAAATGAAACGGTTCACGTCAGGCCTTATGGATTTTTCAGCCCTTGAGACCAGAAAGGTCCTGCATGACTTATCGGTTGTCCTGGATGATGTGATCTTTTTTGTGAAGCCGCTGAAAAAATTCAAAGCGATTGATTTTGCCCTTGAAATAGCCCCTGATATCCCGAGGGTAATGATTGATATAGGGCAGATTCACCAGGTTATCCTGAACCTTTTGATGAATGCCGCCGATGCCTTGGCTGATAACGGAGTTGCCGACGGCATTATAAGGATCACCGCCGGTCACGAAGAAGAGTATGCGACAGTGGTTATCTCCGACAACGGTCCGGGCATCCCGGCTGATATTCTGCCGCACCTGTTTGAACCTCATATTACCTCCAAGACCTCCGGGCACGGCCTGGGACTTTCCATCAGCTTGAGAATCATTGAAAGCCATGGTGGTCTGCTTGTTGCATCAAATAATCCGGAGGGCGGCGCGTCGTTTACAATAAAGCTTCCACTGGGCAAGGATGATGGTTGATCGCCTTATAGCCGGGCGATACAGAATCGAAAAGCTTTTGGGCGAAGGCGGCTTAGCCCGCGTTTACCGTGCCACCGACCTTCTCCTCGGCAAATCAGTTGCCCTGAAGGAAGCCCATCCCGACGATCCATCTGCACGCGAAGCCATTAAACGTGAATACGTTTTCGCTTCATTACACCGGCACCCGGCATTGGTTTGTCCTTATTCGCTGGTTGACGGTTCCGACGGCACTCTTATCGTAATGCCCCTCATCGAGGGAAACGATCTAATAGAGTGGTGGAATTCGGCTTCCCTTGATCCCGATTCGATCCAGGGAAAATCCAGAGCGGACGAGATCATAGCATCTATTCTCGAGTGTGCAGCGTTTATCCATTTTTCGGGCTATATATATAATGATTATAAGCCGGCGAATTTAATGGTTACCGGCGACATTGCCCCTGGCGCAACGGACAAAGTAACACCGATTCTTCTGGATTATAACCTTCTATCTCCAAGAGGTGGAAAGCCATCGCGTCGCGGGACTCTCGAATATATCTCTCCGGAAGTGTTGAAAGGAGATCCTCCCGACAAACCATCCGATCTATATTCAATCGGCGCAACGATCTATGAGCTTTTTACAGGCACTCCACCCTTTTTCTCACCCAGCGCCTCAGAGTTGATCAGACTCATCACCGAAAAGGGCAGTATCGATTTCTCTCGAATCCCGCATCGTTTCAAGGAGGGGATTGAAGCCCTTTTATCTCGTGATCCGGAGCAACGTCCGCAGAGTGGGAAAGAAGCGGCGGAAATTCTGGGCCTCGATGAGCAATTCCGGAATCTCTTCCGCGACCGGATTGGATACTACCTGTCTGCCGGCGTGTCACCTTTTGCCGCCGGGTTAGAAAGTTGTTTTAAAGATTACCTTCGCGGCAAGTCCGGGAAAATCCTTCTTGTCCGCGGCTTGAACCATAGCTGGAATGCGTTGAATTATCTGGCGTCGAAGTCCGAGATAAATGGATTTGAAATCGATCGAATTCCTGCTGGATGCGATAACGATATGGCAGCGACGATACTCGATAATTTCCTCGAAAGAATAACCATCGACGCTCAAAAAAGAGCTTTTCTTTTCGTTGAAAGCCTCGAGGATTTAAATGGCGAGAATATAGGAGGGCTCAGGGTCATCGCCGGATCACGCGAGGGTATCCCGGTGGTCGCGGGAGCCAGGCGCTGGCTGGATCCCGGGCTGCCGTATGTTCTTTACGATCCGTTATATAATCAAACCAGGCATAGTGCTACAAGAGAGGCATTGAGAGCCTTCTTAAAACAACCGGAATTGAATCTTGATTACGATCGGTTAAGCGACGTTACCGGGGGTGATCCAGAACTTATTTTTCATCATCTGATTTGCGCGGCGAATGAAGGCAGATTAGACCCGCTCCTCAGCGGCGAGAAATGTGATCTTGAAGTCACGGGTAAATCGATTCCAGAAGTGGATGATGCCATCAGCCGGATGTGCAACTTGCTGAACAGAGACGAGCAAAACATTATGTCGAGACTTTCTGTGTGGGGCGATAGGATTCCGATGCTTCTTCTGACAGAATTGACTGAAAGCGAGCAAGAAATAGTAAACCGCCTGATGGAATCCGGCCATCTGATCAGGGAGAAAGATTCTGTGGCCTTTCCGTCCGGCTATTCGAAAGATTTCATATATTCTCGAATCCCCTCCGGTGAAAAGGAAATCTTACACCATTATTGGGCTGTGGCGGCCGAAAAGCGATCAGGAGATACGGAAGAGTATCAGGAAGCGGCAGCCTACCACTGGGGTCTCTCTGATGACGTCTACAGGGGATTCCAGGCTAATCTTGCCGTCGCCAACGAGCATCTAAGAAGAGGAGAATTATCCGGGGCGAAAGGCATCGCCCGCACTCTCCTATCCCTATCTGAAAGAGGAGGCGGCTCGAAATTGACCGCCCTGGAGATTTATGCCGATATTGCAAAGGCCGAGGGAGATTATAAGGAGGCCCGTGAAAAATATGTAAGACTCCTATGGAATCTGCGGCGTGAAAAAGACGAAAGCCTGGAAGCCAAAACCTTCAAAGACCTCGGAGACCTTTATCGTTCGTCAGGATTGCCTGGTAAAGCCCTCTTTTACACCAGCAAAGCATTGAGCCTCTATACCGGGTTGTCAGACCAGCAGGGGAAGGCGGATTGTCTCAATAACATGGGCTTGACCTACTGGGTCGATGAAGAATACCAACAAGCCCTCGATTCCTTTTATTCTGCTCTGGAAACAAATGAACGAATGGGGAATTATCGCGAGCTGGCGAAAATCCAATCCAATATTGGCATTATCAAAGATATAACGGGGAAAACCAGGGACGTGGAGGGCCATTTCCTGGATGCCCTGGACCATGCCCGTCAAGCTGAAGATCCCAGACTTCAAGCCCTTATTTCCAACAATCTGGGTTTCTTTTTGATCCGGCAGGGCGATTTCGAACCAGCACAAAGGCATCTCGAAGATGCCCTTGAGTTATCGGAACGTATCGGTTATACCGAAGAGATAATCAACTCCTTGACAAATCTCGGCCTGTGTTATCTCCGACTTGGCGATCTGTTTAAGTCGGTGGAAAACAACCAGAGAGCCCAGGAATCAGCTAACACGTTTAACAATAAACGGTTGGCAGCCGACGCCGAGCTTCATCTAACCGAGGCCTGTATCCTTATGGGCAACTTTTCGCTGGCGGAGAATGTATTATCGTCAATCGAATCTGATGATGTATACGAGGAGGATAAGACGCTGAAATCGCAGGTCGATTTACTCCGCTCCAAATGGCAGGTGAATCTGGGATATTATGAGAAAGCCATAAAAACTGCTGAGGCAGTTTCCTCGGAGGCCGGAAAGGCGGGCAATACGCGATTGAGACTCGAGGCGGGATTGGTCATCGGAGAAGCACAGAAGATTTCTGAGCCCGAGATGGCGCTGCCGAATCTGGCAGCTTTGGCTGCGGAGGCAAGCGGCCTCGGCCATAGCGATCTGGCGGAGGCGGCGGGGTTGCTGATGGCGGACATTTATCTCGGCAAAAAAGATCGTTTCAATGCCGAAGGCTGGATTGAAAAATCACTATCCGGTCGGAAGCTGACAAGAAAAGCCTATATCGAGGCTTCAATCCTCTCGGCGGAACTCTCATGTCTTAGAAGCAGATATGACGACGCCATCGATAAATTGACTGAGATAGAGAGTATTGCAGCTGCCTCGGGCTTCATACCACTGGCGATCAGATCATCTGTTGTTCTAGGGGAGATTTTCACCGCCTGTCTGAAACTCTCGAGGGCAGAAGACGCATTTGCAAGAGCGGCTGAATACAGGGATAGAATTCTTGCGGCCCTCCCCGAAAACATAACGGCCGCTTTCCTGCTCAAGCTTCCCTGTATGGCTCGTCTTGAGGCGGGATTGACCAGAATAAATGAGAAGGCATTCTTGAGGGTCTGAGGATCGCCCCATAAAAAAGGGCCGCATCTGCGCGGCCCGAGTTTTCAGGTAGAGTGGGTGTTAGGATCCTGCTCCAGTGTAACCGCCCGGAGCGATCCTTTCCTCTAGTTCCTCAACCTCAAGGATGAAATCTACCATGGCCTCACCTCCTTCAGGAGCTGTTGCTTATTGAGGATTTCTCCAAGTCCTCGAGGAGGATTTCCTAAGGATAACCCCCTGTCGGACCACCATCTGTAAAAAAATGAAACGTTTGCCGATGTCCATGTCAAGGAAAAAATGCAAAATTTTTCATAAAATGTGAAATTTAATATACATCCTGGTCCGATGAATTTGTGGAACTTGTTAACCTCCATAACGTTGTCGGATATTGCTCGAGAAAATTCCGAGCCAGCCCCCCGGATGGCCACGTCAAGGCGGATTTAGCCTCGCCCGAGAATCGATTATCCTTAATATAGAATGCAGGCTTCCATAATGAGGCCAAGTGCATTTTGGGTCATACCAGATTGTGACGTTGGATAGACGGGAGGTGTCGTTTGTCAGAAAACGGGGATCCATCTTCGCTTCGGAGGATAAGTAAACTTGACCGCACTATGATCTCCCGGAGATATTCAAAAAGATAAAGCCCGTATTTCGGCTAATGCAATTACCGAATTGCCGGTGCAGCCCGTTTCGGGATCTCTTTCAGCCGACGAGAGGTATACTCTTGCCAACCGGGTGGATCGATTGACGGAAGGTTGTACATGGATTGATTGCGATCGATCAAGTAGTTGGATTATTCTCCCCGGGCCCTTTGTGGCGGTAGCATTCTTTTGAAATGAAATTCGTGCCGTGCTTGCGTCATTTTCAAAGGCCGGATGTTTCTAATAATTAAAAAAAAAAGGGCTTGACAGCCCGGCAGGTGAGCATATATTTATAAGTGCTTAGAGTAGCCCCGATTAAACTTCGGTGCAATGTGTACTTCGCTTTACTGTTCTAATGAGGCTTCGATTCTTTGACGAGGCGAGCTTAAATGAACGAAATCGTATTTCTCGGAGACGTTATCGACTGACAAAGCTATTGGTTGGGTCGTACCGCGTGTTAACGCGGCGTGATTTCGTTGCTCTATTGAAAAACTAAAATTGTTCATTTGGCTCGAGGAGCCGGTGTAGAGAACAAATCGATTGTCTCCCAACGCAATCGATACTCAGCCGGTAGAATCGATCCA
>CBDVBL010000016.1:0-11696 GCA_965372205.1 uncultured bacterium | reverse complement strand
CATTATTTGTTATCACGGTACAGAACATTGGCGAGCTGGGGGGAACCTCTTTGACGGGCGTTCTGACAACTGCAGATCCAGGTATAATTATATCAGACGGCACGGCCGATTTCGGCAATATTGGAATCGGCGGGACCGGCTCCAACAGTTCTTCTCCGTTCACTGTCGAGGTTGACTACAATGTATATAACGGTCATAACGTAAATTTCAATCTGGAGCTAACCTCGAGTAACGGTACGGTGGCCGTCAGGGTGATTTCCGTTGTCGTAGGAGCGGTCTCCACCTTCGATCCGGTTGGTCCCGATGATTACGGTTATTATATGTATGACAACACCGATGCGGGTTACGATCCGATGCCAATTTACGACTGGGAGGAGATCAGCCCTTATGCGGGCGGCTTCGGCACCAGGATCATTTTCCCCCACAACACCGACGATGACGCGGCGGTCGTCTCGCTGCCGTTCGATTTCGTCTATTATGGCCAGAGTCTTGATTATATGCTGGTCTGCATCAACGGATTTGTGGCGTTCGATACGTCCACTTACGATATGGGAGGAAGCCGTTGGTCGAATTCCCACAACATGCATATTCCAGAGCTTGGCGCTCCACGGGGCCTGATTGCGCCTTACTGGGACGATCTCGAGTATTCCGGCAATAACGGTGTTTTCAGGTATCATGATACCGGCAACCATCGTTTTATCATCGAATGGAAGAATTGTACTCATGCAAGGACGGGTTCCAATCAATCGTTCCAGATGATGATTTATGATCCGGCTTATTATCCGACTCCGACCGGCGACTCGGAGATACTGTTCCAGTACCTGATCGTCAACAATAATGACGATAATTCAGATTCTCAGAGGCCAGGGCTTTACTGCACGGTGGGATTTCAGAATCTTGAGAATAATGACGGATTGCAATACACGTTCGACAATCATTACCATCCGGGAGCCGCTATTCTACAGGCCGGGCGAGCCATAAAGGTTACCACCGGGGAGGGTCTGGCTCCACCGCCGGATATCGAGTATCAACCTTCATCCTTTTTCGCCTCGGCGGAAGTCGGCGGCAGTACAACAGATACTCTTCATATCTCCAACGTGGGTGAGGGCACTCTTGTCTTCGGCCTGGTCGAGGTAGCGGACGAGCCTCCTCGGCCTGATATCTATCCTGGCATTGATGATGCTATCTCTGTTGCGCCCATCGGATACACGGATATGCCCAGCAACAAGGAAGGAGATCGCAAACAGCCGATTTATCCACCGTCAACGGCCGATTCCGGAGGTCCCGACAACTTCGGGCATATGTGGATAGATTCCGATGAGCCCGGCGGTCCGATCTTTGATTGGGTGGACATCTCCGATGTCGGCACGGAGATTTACCCTGGTGAGGATGGCTGGACAGGCCCCGTCAGCGTAGGATTCACTTTCCCATTTTATGAAAACAGCTATTCCACCATCTATATAAATTCAAATGGGTTCTTATCTTTCGGTGGTGGTTCCGGCGATTATACTAACGATCCCATCCCCAGTACCGGCGCGCCAAATAACTTTATTGCCATGTACTGGGACGACCTCAGCCCTCAATATGGATCCGTATATTATTATCGGGATATCCTCAATAATAGATTCATAGTCAGTTTCAACGAGGTCGAAAACTGGAATTATGGAGGTTCCCTGACATTTGAAGCGATTTTGTATCCCTCCGGCCAGATGATGTTCCAATATGATGTGATGAATCCCGGCAATGACAATCTGTACGAAAATACGGTTGGAATCGAAAATGCCTCGGGAACCGATGGCTTAGAGATTGTCTACAACGGCGTATACGTTCATGATTATCTGGCTGTCAGAATACACACACCTATAAGCTGGTTGTATTCCGACATTCATGGTGCGGTTCTGTCGCCCGGCGAGGATACTATTGCGGTCATAACGTTTGACGCAGCGGAACTCGAGGAGGGTTTTTACACCGGCGCCATCGAGATCACCTGCAACGATCCCGGAGAATCGTTCATCAGCATTCCGGTAACTTTCGCTGTTGGCTCTCAGGACTGCATCTATACTCCGGGGGATTGCGACTACGACGGGGAACCGGCGACGCTTCCGGACGTCATTGCCATGATCGGTATGTATCGAGGTACCGTGGTACATCCGTACGAGTGCGATTGTTCGCCTCATGGTACCGATTTCGGCCCCACTGCCGATCCGAACGGCAATTGCATAGCTGACGAGCTTCCGGACGTAGTTGCCGAGATCGGGATCTACCGCGGCACTGTTGAGCCTCTGGGCTGTCCCGATTGTCCGGGGCAACGCAGGCTGGCTCCGGGACAGGAAGGGACACCTGTGGTACCATCATTGAAGTCAAAGGTCAGGATCGGCCTGAGAAAAACAGGAGAGTAAAACGGCGGAGAATGATCTTTCGACGATAGAAATATGGGGCCGTCCTGCGACGGCCCCTTCTTATTGCCACCAGACGTGCTTCGGTCGGGGCCTCTTCAGCGCTACAAATGGTGGTTTTCCGGAATTCAGGGGCGCTTCTGTCCAGTCTCGTTTTAACCAGGTCACGATGTTACCGGGGCAGTGCCTGTGCTGCGCGCTACCTTGAGCCGATTAGATTTCAGCGAGATATCTTGAGAAAGATTTTGGCCATGCCGACGGCACAGTTAAGATCGTTGAGATTAATTTGTGAAGAAATCAAAAATGTTCCCCAGCTTGCTGCTGTCCGCCTTGAAAAGTTCACTATATTTACAGCGTTTGCAGGTCACAGTGGTGAAACGCTGTCCCTGGACATCAAAGATCTTGCTCCAGAATCCACCGGCTGCTCGAATCTCTCCTACCTCGTATTGACCGCCGGAACATTTCGGGCATATGTAATTAAGACCGTTCATTTTACACTCCAATTCACTTACCGTCTTGATATTCCTTCTCACTATTATACACCTCAGAAGAAGATGAATTCAAGTTAATAGCAACCATACTGCAATAACTCGGTAAAATTGAAATGTCATGCACAGGCATATTTTTTTCAGCTTCTTATTGACAAAACGCAGGATTTGAGTTATGAATTGAAAAGAAGCTAAGTTTTAACCGTGAGGATTATCGATGCCAGCTAAGAAAAAAGCCAAAAAGAAAATCCGTTGTGTCGGGAAGACGGAGAGCGGGAAGAAGTGCAATCGTCAGGTTTTTCCACCGGATAGATATTGCCATATTCATGAGAAGAAGAGATAGTCATTTTCCTCTGGCCGAAAACCATCGGCTTACGCACTAAACATTACGAAAATTAAACATTTCGATAACGGGGATATGCCCGGCCAACTCCAATGTTAACGTGCATGCCGCCAACGGTGTAATCTGTGGTTCCGGGGAATATGGTTACATCCTGTGGGTGAAGCCCGAAGATCTGCGCCGGGCACTTCGGAACGTTGCGGCCGGGAGGGCTTGATTGGTAAGGCTGTCTCTTTCCCTTTCCAAGCCCCCGGAACCCTTCAGGTGTCTGAATTTATCCAGTCCTTAGAGGTAAAGATTGGATTTGTACGGGAATTCGGAGAATTATAAAAAGAGGTTTGAGATACTTATTACTCCAGATCACACTTGACTAAATGTAATTTCGAATTATCTTTTAATATAATATTAATCAAGGGAATTACGATGTTTGCGCATTGGCTTACACTTGTTGCAGTATTGTTGATGACGGCAACTCCGGCTGTTGCGAGTGATAGTTATGTAATTATAGTCGAAAATATCACCGGGCATGGCCGGAATTCTCTCGAGGGATTTCCCGGAAGATGCTGGGGAAAAACCGTTAATAAAACTTATCTCTATGGTGGAAAGACACAATTAAGCTGGCTTGATGAACGTGAAATTAAATATAAGGCGGTGATCTTCGATGAAGAACCATCCGACCTATATGCCTGTTATGTGAATACAGGCGATTACAGCCTTGATGATCCGAATATTTTTGATATTGACAGCGATTATGTTATATCGATGTTACCGGTTTTCAATGCACAATCATATAGGCGCCTTGGCTTACGGAAGCTTCCCCTTGATGCCGGCGGAGATCCAATTACAGAGGTGATGGAATATCATCCGTTTATCGAAGAACTGATCGGCAGCGTCAGCCGCGATACACTCATTGATTTTCTAACCGGATTTTCAGGGGAAGCCCCTGTTGAGGTCGGTGGGGATATAGATACCATTCATACGAGATACACCGGTACCGAAGGGAATGAATTGGCCGCCCGGTATTTAAAAGAAACGCTTGAGGATCATAATTACGAAGTAGAATATCACAGTTTTTTCGGGGGCAGGCTGCGGCATATAGCCGTTTATGAACAGAATATTGCGTGGGCAGTTGGTGAGGATTCTCAGGCATTAAGAACCACTGATGGCGGCGGCACCTGGCATAATTTAATAATCAATGAATTCTTATCATTATGGGGTGTGACTAATGTCGGGGCTGATTCGGTCTGGCTAACCGGCGTTCATGGTACAATCAGATTTTCTTCCGATGGCGGTGACAATTTTACTTCTCAGAGTACCGGTACGTACTATTGTCTTTTCAGTCCATGTTTCATCAATTCAACCGAGGGTTGGGTCGCCGGCGACTTTGGCACCATTATTCATACAACAAACGCGGGGCAGAACTGGTCGAGTCAGGCCACGCCTACGGATGACCGGTTATATGATATCGATTTTGTTGATGATGATTACGGTTGGGCTGTGGGTCGCCATGGAACTATTATCCACACCACGAACGGCGGCGCTAACTGGATCCACCAGACATCGAATACAACGGAAAGGATATACAGCGTCGATTTCATAGATAGAGATTACGGCTGGTTAGTCGGCGGGGCCGGTGTTGTCTCTCATACGACAAATGGCGGCGCTGATTGGCAGGCTGTAGATATTGGAAACAATAGCGAAAAATATCATGTTGATTTCCCTGATGCCCTGCACGGTTGTATAGTCGGCTGGAATGGTGAAATATTCATTACCACCGACGGCGGATTGAGCTGGACACAGTCCGGGTCCGGGACGACAAAAGATTTTTATGGTGTCGAAGTCGCTGGTAATGCGACCGGTTATGCCGTTGGTACCGGTGTTATAAGAAAGACCACAGATGGCGGAAGTACCTGGATAGATCAGACCGACGGCATTGAGGAAGTCTGGAATAATGTTGTTTCAACCAAAACCGGTTCGGTCAATCCCGATCAACAGGTCATCATATGCGCCCACATGGACGACACATCGCAAATGCCGGAGACAGACGCCCCCGGCGCTGATGATAACGGTTCCGGTTCGGCCGCCTTGATGGAAGCCGCCCGTCTTTTCTCGGCGGCACGGTTTGAGAAAACAATTATATTCTGTCTGTGGACGGGCGAGGAGCAAGGGTTGTTAGGCTCGGAAGCATACGCTGGAGAGGCTTTCGAGAACGGAGATAATATCGTGGGCGTTTTCAATTTTGATATGATAAGCTGGGATGCCAACCATGATCATCACGGTGAGCTTCACTGCGGAACGATGGATGCTTCCATCGCGCTGGGCGATTTGTTTGAAGAGGTGATTACCGATTATGATATCAATCTAAGCACTTCACTGTTTACCCAGGGTTCAACCGATCGTTCCGATCATGCCTCATTCTGGGATTACAATTATCCAGCCATACTGGGGATTGAAGACCTTAGCTACGATTACAATCCGTTCATTCATACCACCTGGGATAATATGGCTTTCGTTAATGCCGACTTTCTCACCGAATACACAAAAGCCGCTGTCGGAGCCGCCGCTTCACTGGCGATCCCTGATACGGCTCAAGTCGGCATTGAATATAATGAGCCATTGCCATCCCGACTGGTCCTCAGCCAGAATTATCCAAATCCTTTCAACGCCTTGACCACCATTAGTTATGCTTTGCCGGAAGCCTCCACCGTGACCATCGACATCTACGACATCCTCGGCCGCAGGATTGAGACGCTCATTCAGGGAGAACAGCCATCTGGTTATTATCAGGTTGTATGGGATGCCAAGGATGTTTCCTCCGGCATTTATTTCTATAAGATCCAGGCCGGGGATTATTCTGAGGCGAAGAAGATGGTGTTGTTGAAGTAAAGTCCATTCATCTGAACGACTAAGGGGCTATCATCACGATAGCCCCTTCTCGCTTACGATCAATGTTGCCGGCATAGACCCTTGACTACAACGAAAAATCCTTGACATTTAAGTATAATTGTGTATTCATTTCAATGGACAGACGTAAATTTCATCTGCGATTGGCAACTGGGATAAATACCTCGCCGGGAGGCTATTATGAAAAGTGTTGTAACGTTTTCGCTGGGATCTCTTTTATTGTTGACCGTAAACTCCCTTGCCTTTGAACCTCTCTTTAATGCCAGAATGGATTACGGGACCGGGATTGAACCTTTTTCAGTTTTCGCGGCTGACCTCGATGGCGATGGCCACAATGACCTGGCCGTAGTTAATTTTGATGACGACAATCTCTCAACTGTCTCAATCCTTCTGAGTAACGGTGACGGGACATATCAGGAAGCGGTTAATTACGGGGTTGGGCAGCATTCTTCATCAATTTTCGCGGTTGACCTCGATGGCGATAGCGACAACGACCTGGCCGTGGCTAATTGGGGTACCGAAAATGTCTCAGTCCTACTGAATAACGGTGACGGGACATTTCAGGAAGCGGTTAATTACGAGGCCGCGTATGGTCCCTCGTCAGTTTTCGCGGTCGACCTCGACGGCGATGGCGACAATGACCTGGCCGTGGCTAATAGTTATTCCGACAATGTCTCAGTCCTTCTGAATAACGGTGACGGGACATTCCAGGAGGCGGTTAATTACGGGGCCGGCAGTCATCCTTCTTCAGTTTTCGCGGTTGATCTCGATGGTGATGGCGACAATGACCTGGCCGTGACTAATTGGGAGTCCGACAATGTCTCAATCCTCGTGAATAACGGTGACGGGACATTCTATCAGTCGTTTCATTACCCGGTCGGGGATCGTCCTTCTTCAGTTTTCGCGGTTGACCTCGATGGCGATGGCAACAATGACCTGGCTGTATCCAATGCTGGGTCCTCCAACGTCTCAGTCCTTCTGAATAACGGTTTCGGGACATTTCAGGAAGCGGTTAATTACGTGGTCGGGCCTGGCCCTAGGTCAGTTTTCGCGGTTGACCTTGATGGCGATGGCGACAATGACCTGGCTGTGGCTATTCGTGGTAGAGACAACGTCTCAGTCCTTCTGAATAACGGTGAGGGGACATTTCAGGCGGCCGTTAATTACGGGACGGGGAGTAATCCCTGGTCAGTCTTCGCGGTTGACCTCGATGGCGATGGCCACAGTGACCTGGCAGTGGCTAATCGTTGGTCCCACAATGTCTCAGTCCTCCTGAATAATGGTAACGGGACATTTCCGGCGCCGGCTAATTACGGGGCCGGGACTGGTCCTCTTTCAGTTTTCGCGGTTGACTTCGATGGCGACGGCGACAGTGACCTGGCCGTGGCTAATTTCACTTCCAACAATGTCTCAGTCCTACTGAATAACGGTAACGGGACATTTCAGGAAGCGGTTAATTACTGGGTCGGGGATTGGCCTCGTTCAGTTTTCGCGGCTGACCTCGATGGCGATGGCGACAATGACCTGGCGGTGGCTAAATATTATTTAAACAATGTCCAAATCCTACTGAATAACGGTGACGGGACATTTCAGGAAGCGGTTAATTACGGGGCCGGGGATTGGCCTTCTTCAGTTTTCGCGGTTGACCTCGATGGCGATAACGACAATGACCTGGCCGTGGCTAATAGTGGCGCCTATGATGACTACGGCAATGTCTCAGTCCTTCTAAATAACGGTGACGGGACATTTCAGCAGGCGGCTAATTACGGGGCCGGTGATAGTCCTTCTTCAGTTTTCGCGGTTGACCTCGATGGCGATGGCGACAATGACCTGGCCGTGGCTAATGGTTTTTCCGACAATGTCTCAGTTCTCCTGAATAATGGCGATGGGACATTTCAGGCGGCGGCTAATTACGGGGCCGGGGATAGTCCTTCTTCAGTTTTCGCGGTTGACCTCGATGGCGATGGCAACAATGATCTGGCCGCGGCTAATCCTGGTGGCCAAGATGACAACGGCAATGTCTCAATCCTTCTGAATAACGGTGACGGCACATTTCAGCAGGCGTTTAATTACGGGGCCGGGGATGATCCTCGTTCAGTTTTCGCGGTTGACCTCGATGGCGATGGCGATAATGACCTGGCCGTGGCGAATTCTGATGGTATTTCAATATTGATAAATCTTTCAAACACTACAACGGGCTGCGCCTATATCCCGGGTGATTGCGATCACAACGGCACCCCCATTGAACTGGGCGACGTTATAACCATGATCGGCATTTATAGAGGTTCGGTAGCGCCGCCATACGAATGCCCCTGCCCGCCACATGGAGACAACTTCACCCCCACGGCCGACCCCAACGGCAACTGCGTGGCATTGGAGCTTGGCGATGTAGTCACCGAAATTGCCGCTTACAGGGGTACTGGCTCCGCCTCCGGATGTGGAGATTGCCCCGGGTCGCTCTGAGATTAGGCATGGGCAGTCAAGATAGATTGCCCGTTGCTCCGTCCTAGAATCGAAGATGAAGATCGATCAAGAGTTCGGTTTCGGAATAAGGTACTGTTGAAATAGAGATTTTCACTGATAATTGGCTTAATTCGGGACTGGCTTAAATCACATTAGCGTCAAATCGGCATTCTGCACGCTTGACGTGCTGAAAATATACCGTATATTTCAATTCGGGCAAATGACGATGAGCTTCGTTTCGATGGTCTGATTTTTCTAAGTGCCTGCAACATCGAGATGGACGCCTGAAAATCTTCGCACTGCCGGCGGGAGCTTCAAAAGCCCCCGGTCAAGCAATAGCAATGAGGAGTTAAAGATATGTTAGTTTGCTTTAAGACAATTTTAGCGCCGATCTGTGTGGTTTTTGTCTGCTTCTCGGCTGCTCTTGCCGAGGATCTTTATGTCCTGGAGAAAGAAGCGGTAGATATTGAGTCCGTAGTTGCGTTGGAAGGGGTCAATGTCTATGCGATAATGCAGGGTGGAATTCTCGTTGGGGCTACCCCCGAAGGATCAAATGATCTCTCAATCAGGGGATACTCCCTCATAAACTTGGGCGAACGAGATGAGGAAAGTCACTATTATCTTTTCCGGATAACCAGGCAGGATATTGCAGAGCTCGCAGCCGGTATTGACGTTATCTATTACAGAGATAACGAGGCTATAGCGAAAACAAAGACGAGGCTTGATCCGCAGTCGAGTCTACTTATGAAGAGGCTGACTCATATTTCATTCGTCCCCAAGCCATCTATAGACAAAAAATCAGTCGCGCCTTCGTTAAACTTGATAACCGATCCCGAAATCGAGGAAATTGTAAGCCATGTGAGCCAGGCAGAATACACTGCCTACATTCAGAGCCTGCAGGATTTTGTGACCCGCTACTCCTATACGGAATCATGCCGGGCGGCGGAGCAGTGGGCGATAAGCGAATTTGAAAGTCTCGGATTTGAAACAGAGCTTTTCCCATATCCATATGATGCCTATACCTGGTATAACGCCATCGGGAGAAAAGAAGGCTTAGTCTACCCTGACTCGATATATATGATCATCGGGCATATCGACGCTACATCGGAAAATCCCAATAATTCGGCCCCCGGCGCTGAAGATAACGGTTCCGGCTCTGCGTGCGTCCTGGAAGCTGCACGGGTTTTGAGCCAGTATGATTTCAACTGTACCATCGAGTTTATTCTGGTCTCCGGTGAAGAGCAGGGTTTGATCGGCTCAGAGGCCTATGCTGAATACTGCTATTTCAACGGCCGCAACGTGGCCGGCGTGCTGAACTTCGATATGATAGCCTATGAGGGAGGATATGGCTGGGATACGAATATCTTCAGCGATGAGACTTTTCCGGCCGAAGTAGCTCTGGCAGATCTTCTGGCTTTCCTGACGGATGATTACACAAACGCTTATTCAATACGGGTCAATACGATCGGCCCGGAGTACGGCAGCGATCATTATTATTTTTCGTATTACGGTTTTCCGGCCCCGTTTTCAATAGATGCTCAGCTATGGGATGCGCCGGATTGGTATCCCTGGTATCATACTACTAACGATGTCATAACAAACCTCGATCTCGATTATGCGACGGAAGTTGTAAAAGGAGGCGTGGCAACTCTGGCCACCGTGGCCGGGTTATGGTCGCCGCCGCTTATCGAATTTGTCTATCCCGAGGGTTTGCCTGACCTTGTTGCACCTTCCGGCGGGACGTCATTCCGTGTTGAGGTGATTCCCGTGGCATCGAATCCTCAGCCGGGCACGGGAATACTCTACTATAGTACCGGCGGAGATTTTGCGAATATTCCGATGGAGATTGTAGCCCCTAATGTATACGATGCTGTTTTCCCTGCTCTGGAGTGCGGGCTGGAGGTGCTGTTTTATGTAAGTGCGGAGACCGAAGATGGTACACTTGTTACTGATCCCCTCACCGCTCCGGATGTCAGCTATTCGACCCTAAGCGCGGTCGATCTCATCTCCGTATTCGAGGATAATTTCAACACCGATCAGGGTTGGGTCGTTGAGAATAATTGCAGCGACGGGCAGTGGGAACGAGGCATACCGGCCGGAGGCGGCGATAGGGGTGATCCCCCCACAGATTATGATGGTTCTGATTACTGCTATATCACTGATAATGAAGACGGCGACTCGGATGTGGATGACGGTTATACCTGGCTCATTTCCCCTGCCTTCGATCTGAGCGAAAGCGATGCTATTATCAGTTATGCCCTCTGGTACACAAATAATGCCGGCAATTCTCCTAACAGTGATGTCTTCAACGTGCATATCTCGAATGATGATGGAGTCAACTGGACATTAGCTGAAACATACGGTCCCCACACGGCGGCCGGTTGGACGGAAAGATCGTTCAGGATTGCCGATTTTATCCCTCCAACGAGCCTGATCAGGGTTCGATTCGAGGCCTCCGATCTGGGCGATGGGTCTGTTGTCGAGGCCGGTATTGATGCTTTCTCGGTTAAGATCATAGAATGCGAGACCGCGGAAGTTCCCACCCTTTCAGAATGGGGGATGATTATTCTGACGTTATTGCTGCTGGCGTTGGGAACGATTGCAGTTGTAAGAAGAAAAGCTGCCTATAGTGAGGCGCCGTAAAGAGTATATCATATATAAATCCAATAAGGGGCTGCCGAATGGCAGTCCCTTTTCAATAGCCACTATATCAGCCGCTTTATTCTACAGCTGGCAGTTAAATCTAAGAGTAAATTTCCCGGGAAATTTATTCCCGGGTATCAAGACTCAGGGAGTCTTGCCCTATCTTTCCGATCGCAAATATAATTCCTGGATCGAAAGGCTAATATACTTTTTCGGTTTTCTCCTGCTGTCTCTGCGGCGCGGGCGACTGGCTGGATTGATTTGACTGACTCTCAAGTTCAGTATTCCGCTTCAGCAATTCCTCGATTTTTCCGAATTTAATAAGCATTCTCGTTCTGACCAGCAACCCCAGCGATAGAAGCATGAATACGACGGAGTTAACCCGACGGAATATTTCGCCGTAATTGAAGAAGGTATCCAGAAACGCCAGAACTCCGAGTCCGAATAATATAAGACACCATA
>CBDVBL010000015.1:0-12125 GCA_965372205.1 uncultured bacterium | reverse complement strand
ATCATAAGCTGCACGAACAACAATTTCTCCTTGCGTTACACCCCCAGAATGGCGCAGGAACGATTTAAGAGCGTTATGAGGTCATTATGCATGAACATGCGGCAGATAGCCTAGATGACGAGATTATACCAGACGAGATCTGGTATAAGGTGTATAGAATTCTGGATAGCGTATCTGACGAATGCGGAGAAGAGGAATTGAGCAATGGTGATATTCTGAGATATGAAGGATGGAGCGCCAATTGTTTTTCTGATATAAATGATGAATTCGACGGCGATGAAGAAGACTATGCCGCCTCAAGATCGCCGGATATTGTGAATAATGATTGGCGCCCTAAGATGGCCAAAAAGAGATGCAAACTTATAGAAAGCGGCTACGAACCGGGAGGCCTCTACGGTGTGACGTGGGCTGTTTTCACGCGTGTCCGCAGGAAACCGAGCGGGAAGGCTAATTGACCATATGAAAGCTCTGATAACAGGAATCTGCGGTTTCGTGGGGGGGCATCTGACCCGGTTGCTCCTTTCGAAAGGTTATGAGGTGGCCGGTCTGGATTCCGGCGAACGGGATAGCGCTATTGACCTGGGGACAAAAGAAGTGAAAGTCTTTAAAGGCGACCTTCGCGATGAGGATGTCGTTGCCAAAGCCATAACCGAATTCAAACCGGATACGGTTTTTCACCTGGCGGCGCAATCGTCGGTCAAGCTGTCTTTCGAGAATCCGTTCGAGACGTTTTCGGTCAACCTTATCGCGACACTGGTGCTGCTGGAGACCATAAGCAAACTGGATGTGCCGGTGAAAACACTGGTTATATCATCGTCGGAGGTTTACGGCCGACTCGAACCGGAGGAATGCCCTGTCACTGAGGATCATCCACTAAGGCCGATCAACCCGTATGCGGTCAGCAAGGCGTCAGTTGATCTGCTGGCGCATCAGTATTTCATGGCTTACAAAATGCCGGTTTATATAGCGCGCGCCTTTTCTCATTCCGGTCCGGGGCAGAAAACGGTGGCGGTGCTCTCAGATTGGGCCTTCCAGATCGCCAAGATCGATCTGGGACTCTCCCCCCCGCAGTTGAAGGTCGGTAATACCGGGGTGCAACGTGACTATACCGATGTCCGCGATGTCGTCAGGGCCTATGTCGATATCCTGGAGAAGGGGAAAGCGGGTACGCCGTATAACGTCTGTTCGGGAAAAGGATTTAAGCTTTCGGATCTGCTGGATAAATACAGGTCGCTGATAAAGAAAGACGTGGAAGTCGTAAGCGATAAGTCCCGCATGCGGCCGGTGGATATTCCAATACTTATTGGGTCATGCGAGAGGTTATCGGCCGACACCGGTTGGAAACCCACCATTCCCATCGAGACCACCCTGACCGATTCTCTGAAGTTCTGGCGCCATCATCTTGTTGAGGAAGTCGAGGAAAACTGAAGTTTGACGATAAGACCTTATGACGGTCGATTGAAGTTTGTTTAAACGGAGCGGATATGCCAGCCAAATCAAAAATAAGTAAGAAATCGCGAACGAAAACAAAGAGGACGAAAGTTCATCGCGAGAATTTAGTCTCGCGGCTTGAAAAAAAGATAAAAGACCGTTCCGCCTCGGTGGCGATCATCGGAATGGGTTACGTCGGTTTGCCGCTGGCAGTGGAGTTCGGCCGGGTAGGTTTCAAGATCACCGGCATCGATATTTCGGAAAATAAGGTCAGGACTATCAATGCCGGGAAATCGGATGTCGATGATGTCAAGGATTACGAGGTCAAGGAGCTCGTCGACCTGCGGCGTATACGCTGCACCGGCGATTTTTCCGCTTTGAAAAACTCCGATGTGGTCATAATCTGCGTCCCGACACCGCTTAATAAGACAAAGGATCCCGATGTATCCTACATTCTGGCCGCTGCCGACGAGATAGCCAGCCGGATACATAAAGGCCAACTTGTCATTCTGGAATCGACCACCTACCCCGGCACCACCGAAGAGCTCATAAAGCCCAGGCTCGAGGAATCCGGACTTAAGGTGGGCGTTGATTTTTTCCTGGCCTACTCGCCGGAACGGGTCGATCCCGGCAATCCCAGGTATACGACCCAGAACACCCCGAAAGTGGTCGGCGGGACCACGCCCGTATGCTTGAAGATAGCGCAAACGTTCTACGAACAGGTACTTACTCAGGTCGTTCCCACGTCATCCACCAAGGCGGCGGAGATGGTCAAGCTTCTCGAGAATACATTCCGTTCTGTCAATATCGCCCTTGTTAACGAGGTGGCTTTGATGTGCGACCGTTTGGGTATCGATGTCTGGGAGGTCATTGATGCCGCGGGTACCAAGCCGTTCGGCTTCATGCGATTTTATCCGGGACCTGGGCTTGGCGGACACTGTATCCCCATAGATCCTCATTATCTGTCGTGGAAGCTGAAATCGTTAAATTATTACGCCCGTTTCATAGAACTGGCCGGCGATATAAACTCGCGCATGCCCGAATATGTGGTGGAGAAAATTACGATTGCCTTGAACTCGCGACGGATTTCCATCAACGGCGCCAGGATTCTGGTTCTTGGCGTCTCCTATAAGAAGGACGTCTCCGATCTGCGGGAATCGCCGTCACTGGACGTCATCAGACTGCTCCAGGAAAAGGGAGCCAGGGTAGATTACTGTGATCCTTATGTGCCCGTAATAAAAATGGATTCCGGCCCGAACATGAGGGCGACCCCGATAAACGAGAAGGTGCTCAAAGCCGCCGATTGTGTGGCCATTATAACGGATCACTCCAAATTCAATTACCAGTGGATCGTCGATAAGGCATCTACGATCGTCGATACAAGAAATGCCACAAAAAACGTTAAAAACGGCAGAAAAAAGATATTCAAGTTATGATCTGGGAGATGTTGGTTGACGCCGCCTTCGGACGCGGCGTTTTTTTGTATTACGCGATGGAAGATTGTCTCTCAGATTCGCATTGAGAAGGAGATCGGCGAAGCATTCGCAGATGGACGATTCGCCCGGCATGAAAAGAGTGGTTTATAATAAAAGGGGAAAGTTTTGCAAAAGTTGATCCTTGCAACCGTGATTGTCGCCGGCATTGCAGGCGGAGCAGGCAGTAGAGATTTCGATGTTCTCTTCGACGGGCACGGCGATATAGCCTCCTATATCTATTTCAAACAGGACGGGCGATATTTTATCGATACTGAGTTGAATGGCGCTGTTGAGACTTTCAAGTATGGAGGCTTTTATCTTATAGTCGATCTTTTCAAAGAATCCTTCATGGGAAGAAAATACCATTCGAATATGGTTTTCGATCCGACCAGGTCGCACTGGTCGTTCGGACTTACGGGAAGGATTGAAATGGATCGATACTTCGTGGAAGGCCAGATGCATCACGATTGCGCCCACGATATCGATAGGTGGCTTGACAACTCAGTCTACTGGAATTCTCCAAGAATTGGCTTCGGGACTATAGAATACCTTCCCAAATATAAATATCATCAGCCCGGACCGAAGCAAACGGAATCGATATGGGAAAACCGGCTCGATTATTTTCTACTGGCCGGTTTCTACGCCCCCGGGGGAGTGAATTTTCAAAAAGGTCACGATTACGACTTCACCCTGAATACGAATTTTCGCTATCGAATCATTCGCCACCGGAGGATCGGAGGCGATATCGAATCCGATAATCTCTGGGTGCTGACCACAAACAACGAAATAAAAGAACAGCACCGGCTGAGCTTCAATTTTACAATCTACGGTGATAAAGGGGCTATGGTGATATTTCTCAGGTACTGGCCGTATGATAATCAGTCAGTTCGCAGTCGCGCCGATCATAAATTCGCTTTCGGAATACACCTCGGATTTTAGCCGGTATTAATAATTGCGGATAATATCACTTCTTGAACAGAATAGCGGTTTTCAGTCAGGAGTATTTGAAGATTCATCCATAAACTAAGCTTTTGACTTTTAATTTATAGAGGACTATATTCTCATCCGGTGACCATATGATTGAATCCGTAGGCATCGACCTGGTTGAAATTCAGAGGATAAAAGTGGCAATAGATCGTTACGGTGAGCGTTTCACCAACCGTGTATTTACGCCCTGGGAAATAGAATACTGTCTTTCGAAGATTAATCCTGCGTTATCGTTTGCCGGCCGGTTCGCGGTTAAGGAGGCTGTCTTCAAAGCCATAGGGACCGGGTTTGCCGAGGGCGTCAAGTGGACATCGGTAGAGGTGGTTAACGACCGCAGGGGCCAGCCGCAGGTAAGATTGGGTCGTGCGATTAGAAATCATACTGGCAACAAGAAAATCGTCATCTCTCTTTCCCATACCAGCGAATACGCTGTCGCCTCGGCATTACTGGTTTCGGATGGAACAGGTTAGTAATCTAAGGAAAAATTTTGATTATGCCACTCGGTGTGAACAAATGAGTAAACTGGCATTTCGGCCGTGGAAAAGAGGAGGTAATGCCCTAACCCCGGACTGGAGCGCATCCAACCGGCCGGGCTATTTGAAATGAAAATCATCATAGATAAAGCCGAGCGGCTCTGGCGGGTTCCTCATCCTGCTCTCGGTCCAATGAGTTTCGCCCGCAAACGGCTGGCCGGACGTGGGGTTGAGCTGATAGATCTCTGTTCGTTGGCTTCCGAATTTCCAGATATAAAACCCTTTTTCGATTCCTTCGACAAATCGGAAATATCTGAAACCGGTAAACCGGCAAATCAGGAGCTTATTTCCAGGTTGAAAGCCAGGATAGCCGAAAAGCACCTGCCCTTAACTTCCGTGATCACGAATTCCGAAAAGGAGATCGTTCTGACGCCCGGAATCAGGATGGCGGCGACTTTCCTTGCTCTCTCTCTTTTAAACCCCGGGGATGTAGCGGCCTATCCCGACCCGGGGATGCAGTATTTCCGATCCGCGATATGCCTTGCTGATGGCACGCCGAGCGGATACCTCCTCAATGAGAGAAACGATTACGTCGCCAATATATCGGCCCTGACACAACCTCCTCTCAAGAAATTAAAAATCCTGTATCTGAATTATCCTCATAACCCTACCGGTGCAGTAGTGGATAGTTACTTCTATAGAGACCTTTTACGATCAATCAAATTTGAAAATATATTGGTAGTCCTGGATTGCGCGTATATTCATCCGGGCGACCCCGATGCTGCCTCGATATTGCAGGTAAAAGGCTCAAGGAAGAAAGCCCTGGAGTTGCATTCTTTCTCCGCCACTTTCGGATTAAACGGTCTGGGATTCGCAATCGGGCATCGGGACGTGGTCTCGATTCTCGAGGGATTACTCGATGCTACAGGATTTTCACCCGATGCTCATCAAGTTACTACTGCTATGAAGTGCTTGGATCAAGCCGGGGAGATCTTTGCCGCGCGGACAGAATCTTTGAAGAAGCGGCGGGAGATTCTCTCGAGCGGCCTGAAAAAGATAGGCTGGCGCCTGCGGGAAACAAAATCGGTTCCCTTTGTATGGGTGAAAACGCCGGCCTGGAGTAGCTCCTTGGCTTTTGCCAGACGGCTTTTCTCGAAGGCCGGAGTCAGGGTTACCCCGGGCAGCGATTTCGGCGAAGGCGGCGAAGGATGGCTTCGCATAACCCTTCACCCCGACGAAAAAATCCTCCGGGAGGCCTTAGACAGAATCTCACATCATTCCAGGATCTGGCAGAGGAAATACAGGGCAAAACCATAATTTTGTTGAAATCCAAACCGTGAGTTATAACGGATACATAGCTGTCGAGGGTCCCATAGGGGCAGGCAAGACCAGCCTGGCAAGATTATTGGCTGATCACCTTGCGGGCCGCCTGATACTCGAGATGGCCGAGGAAAATCCCTTTCTATCGGATTTCTATAAAAACAGAGAAAAGGCCGCATTTCAAACGCAGGTATTTTTTTTGATGTCGCGTTACGCTCAGCAACAGCAGATTATCAATCATGACTTATTCTCAAGGACGCTGATTTCGGATTATCTCTTCGCTAAAGACGGTATATTCGCCCGCATAAATCTATCCGATCGCGAACTGTCTCTATATAACAGGATAGCTTCGACCCTCGAATCCAATACAGTCATGCCCGATCTCGTAATATATATCACGGCCTCGGTGAATATCCTGATTGAGCGAATTCGCAGACGCGGTCGAGATTTCGAGCGGGGTCTTGATCGTCATTATCTGGAAGCGGTGTGTGACTCTTACAGCGAGTTCTTTTTCCACTATAGAAGCACCCCCCTGCTGGTGATCAAAACCGATAACACCGATTTTAGAAAGGACACTGAGAATTTCGACTACCTGACAAATAAAATACTGTCCAGGCCCGGAGGGACTGAATATATTTCCTTCGACAGCCTGAGGATTAAGGGGCTTTGAAAAAGGAGATCTGTTGTGGCGTACATCAGACTGGTGAATATGATCTTTTACGGCTACCACGGCGTGGCCGCTGCCGAAAAGGAAACCGGACGGCGTTACGAGGTCGATTGCGAGATCGAAACCAATATCGCAAAGGCGGCCGAAAGCGATCATCTCGATGATGCTGTAAGCTATTTGTCTGTTTATAAAATTGTCGAAGAATTCCTTGAAAACCACCGTTATAATCTTTTAGAGACACTTGCAGAGAGATTGAGAAGGGAAATCCAGAAAAGGACGGGAGCACCGAGAGTTACTCTGCGAGTGCGCAAGAGAATCCCCCCTGTTCCGGGCAATATAGATTATGTAGAAGTGGAAACTTCGGGAGAAAAGCTGGAGGTTAGTAACGTGGCTAATGTTTTCTTAGGATTGGGGGCCAACGAGGGCGACAGAGAAGCCAATATCAAGAGAGCTATCGATCTATTGAATCAATCCGAGGACATTCGTATAAAAGCCGTATCATCGTTATACGAAAGTAAAGCGGTCGGGGTAGCGGTTCAGCCGAACTATGTAAATTGTGTTATCAAAGTCGAGACCGGCCGCGATCCTCATTCCCTGTTGAAGGCCACAAAATCGATTGAGGCTGCGCTTGGACGTCAACCCGATACTCACACGCTTCCCCGACCGATGGATATCGATATACTGCTTTACGGTGATATCGCCCTGGATTCACTGGATCTGAGGATTCCGCATTCCCGATTGAAAACCAGGCGTTTCGTGATCGAGCCGTTACTGGAGATCGACCCGAACGTAATTGACCCGACGACCTCCAGGCCTTTAAGGGATTTCTTGGATGAGGTCATGTCTCAGGAAATGGTCAAGATCAAAAACTCCGACGAGGTCTGGGATGGGTGATCCTTACGGCGTGAAGGGAAACAAGGGCAGGGTCACCACTCGTAGCTTCAGGAGGCTGAAGCAAAACGGAAAGAAGATAGCTGTTCTCACCGCCTATGATTTCCCGACCGCCAGGATTTTAGATTCCGCCGGCATCGACTGCATACTGGTCGGCGACTCCGCCGGAACTGTTATAGCCGGCCATAAGAATACTTTACCGATCACCATGGACGAGATGATCTTCCTGACCAAAGCCGTAACCAGGGGTGTAAGTAGAGCGCTGGTTGTGGGAGATATGCCTTTCTTGAGCTTTCAGACCTCGGAAGCCGATGCTATCAGGAACGCCGGACGTTTCTTAAAAGAAGCCGGAGCCCAGGCGGTGAAACTCGAAGGCGGCTCGGAGATTGCCCCCCTGATACTTCGCATGGTCGATCTCGGTATACCGGTCATGGGACATATCGGTTTGACCCCGCAATCGGTGAATAAATTCGGCGGCTATCTCGTCATGGGAAAAACAGAGAAGCAAAAAAACTATCTCCTGCAATCCGCCAAGGCCTTGCAGGATGCTGGATGTTTTTCCATTGTTTTAGAATCCCTCGTCCCGGACGTAGCAAAGGAGATAACCGAATCGGTCCGGATACCCACCATCGGGATCGGCGCAGGGCCGCATTGCGACGGCCAAGTGCTGGTAATCTCCGACATGCTCGGCCTCTTCGAGGAGTTCCGCCCGAAATTCGTACGCGCTTACGCCGATCTGGCCGGGATCATCAGAAAAGCGGTAACGGATTATATCGACGATGTCAGAAACGGCAGATTCCCGGGGGAAGAGGAGAGCTACGGGGGAAATTGAAGCAGGCTGGTAGGTCGGGTTCCGACTGAAAGGAGAACCCCGACATTCATTACTCGACAGAACAGTTGATTGGGTCCCGAATAGAGCAAAGCGGAATGAGAGATCCGACAGGTACTCCCTGTTTGGGGGTGACACGCCGATGAAGATATGCCCATATTGCAAGAAGGAAATCTTATTCATTAGCTCTTTAGATCACGATAAATGCCTTTATTGTGGTGAATGGGTATATCGTGCCGAAACCGAAAAAGTTGCAGTTTCACTCCTCGAAAGAGTTTGGTATAAATTGCCCCTATGGCTGCGTATTACAATTTCAGTTTTAACAGGATTGATCATATTTGCTTATCTACCTCTTATCGGGCGTTTTCTTTATGCTTACCCGGTTATGTTCTTCATTGCTTGGTTGTCTTTACCCCTTTTACTACTGCTGGTTAAGATATCAAGAATTCATAACCCGATAAAATTATCGTATGCAGTCAAAATGCGGGTTGTTTGTCTATCAATGAGCGTATCTTTAAGTTTTCTCCTTTTTGGTTATGTGAGCGGAAAAGAATTTGAAACCTCATTATTTGAAAACCCGCTCAATTGGCTTATTTCAATGCTTTTTCTGTTTTCTTTAGCCGCAATTCCAGTAATTACTTGGAAAATAGGCAGGGCTATAATTGAATCTACTGATGAATATATTCGTTACAAAGAATGATGGTTAAAGCAGTAGGAAGTAGGTCGGCTTTCGAATGAAGCGAAGCAGAATGAGCAAACAAGGCTCTTTAAAAAGCTCGACAGTGTCGACAGTCATTGCGAGGAGTCCCGACCAGAGGTCGGGGCGACGAAGCAATCTTTGACATAAATGGAATCGGATAAGCAATATTATATTTATATAATGACGAACAAAAGCAACACCGTGCTTTATACAGGGATTACCAATAACCTGAAGCGCAGAATGTGTGAACACAAAAATGGATTGTGCAAAGGTTTTACTAAAAAATACAAAATTGTAAAGCTCGTTTATTATGAAATCCTTAAGGACTCGTATAGTGCTATTACAAGAGAGAAACAAATTAAGGGTGGTTCCAGGCAAAGAAAACTAGATTTGATCAATGGTTTCAACTCTGAATGGAAAGACCTTTATGATACCCTTTGAGATTGCTTCGGCCTTTGGCCTCGCAATGACAGAGTGAATAATCATGCAAATCATCAAATCTCCATCCAAAATGCAGGCTCTTTCGGAGTCACTCAGGTCCGATGGCAAAATCATCGGGCTGGTGCCGACCATGGGGGCCATTCATGAAGGACACCTCAAGCTGGTCGATATCGCGGTCAAAAAAGCGGATATGGTCATTGTTTCCGTATTCGTCAATCCCGCGCAGTTCGGTCCCGATGAGGATTTCGCAAAATACCCCGCAGCGTTCAAATCGGACTGCGAAAAATTAGAAAGGGCCGGCGCTCATATAGTCTTTCATCCATCGGTGGATGATATGTATGCGGCGGGTTATTCGACGTTTATCAATATCGAGGGCATGACTGATATACTGGAAGGTATACGGCGTCCCGTGCATTTCCGCGGCGTGGCGACAGTCTGTGCCAAGCTGTTTAATATCACAAAACCGCATCTCGCCGTCTTCGGCCAGAAGGACGGCCAGCAGCTGGCGGTCATAAAACGGATGGTTAAAGACCTCGCTTTCGATCTTAAGATTATCAAAGGCCCCATAGTGAGAACCAAAACCGGTATAGCCTTATCCTCCCGGCATTCCTACCTGGGTGAAAAAGGCCTCGATAAAGCCACTGTTATCAGGCAGTCGCTTCAACTGGCATCGGATATGATAAAAGAAGGCGAGAGAAGAGCAGGGATAATCGAAACCCAAATGCGAAAACTGATAAAATCTGTTCCCGGGGCGAAGATCGACTACATATCATTCAACCGTTGGGATGACCTTGCCCCGCTAAAAAAGCTTTCAGGACAGGTCATGATATCGCTGGTGGTGATTATCGAGGGCGTACGGCTGCTGGATAATGTGATAGTGAGGGTTGACAAATAAGAGGCAACCCCTGACCTATACTAATAATTCCCGGAGCTCATTTTTTCTTCTTCGCCTTTGGGCTGGATTTGACCTTGAGCGATTTGGTCGGGGTTTTTTCCTTTTTGGCGGCCTTCACCTTCTTCACTTTCGCATTTATGTTGACGAAACTCTCACCCTTCGATCTCATGGAGATGATTTCATCGGGGGAATGACCGTAATGCTCCGATAGAAATCTCAGATTAACGAAATTAACTATATCGGCATCGACAAGTTTTATAGTCTTCCAGTCCTTCTTCGATTTTTTCTTAAAGTGGCCGTAGGCTTTGCCATAGGGCGGGCCCTTGACTTCTTTGACCTCGACGTAATAAATCGCCGCTGTCAAGCCGTAGTGGAAAGTGATATCCATCCATGATTTCCCGCCGAGATGGAGATCGATTATCACACCGGGAGAAACGCCAGCTCGTTTAGAGAGAAAAAATACCACCGGCAGGTCATCGTCGGGGATGCCTCGCTTTCTTACTATTAATACCTCTTTCTCGGGCGCCTTGTAATGATCCCCGATGGCGAGGTAGAACTCCTTGATTCCGCCTTCGTCCGCTTTTACACCGATACTTACCTGGGCACGGACATTATCAAGCGAGCCGCCCAGAAACAATAAAAGCGATATTAATAGAATCAGTCTCGTCCACATATCTTTCCTCCTTGTGTTGCATTTCGAGATTTTCACAATCAAACTCAAAAAAAGAACTCTGCCATTTACATAATATTATCGGTTTTCTCTATGAAGAGTAAAGATAAAAATGTTTGAAGGCTTACTCTAACCCGTGCCATATGAAGAATGTGGAATAAAGAAAGAGTATTGATCCTGTCGGTTCAAGGTCCCGCGTCCTCCACCTTCTCGAAGGTCACAACCGCCCGCCCGTCGGTGCGTATCGGCCAGGACTGCGGTTCCTCATCCGGAATGCCGGAGGCTCGGACAGTTCCGGAAAGGGTCATATCGATCTCGGATCTTATCGGCAGGCCGGTCGATTCATCCACCTCGATAGAGCCGGTATGCGCCCCTGTGATATCGTAGAATATCCTCAAGGGGCCCATCTGAACACCTGCACTGTCGGGGCTGGAGGTTATCTCAGATGAGACGTCTATATAGACCACGCCGTTCTTTCTGGACTGAAGTGTATAATTATCGACTACCTTCATGGGAAGGCCGGTGCTCACCAACGTCTCCGACGTCCATTTATCTCCTGTATTAACAGGCGATTCCGGATAGAACCCCGTAATCTGTTCGAGAGCCTGCCGTAAGGCGTCCTCACCAAACTGGCTCCTCATTGAGGCGATCATCTCGTTTTTGGCCGGCGAATCGGGAAGATCCAGATCCTCGATCATCTTATCAAGCATGGTATCTACATCACGCAGTTCTATGATACGGCCTTTTTTGCCCATCTTGACGCCGAGTTCCGATCCCACGATGGCTCCATAACCCCTCATGGACGGTTCGATATAATCGGACGGTGATTCGGAATCATATTCCGACGATTGAAAGCCGAAATCCTGCTTCACCTTAATCCGTGTATAAGTCAAATTAATGTCGATATCCCCATTATCGCTAGTCGCGATGACATCATATCTCCAGGACATCAGAAGCTCCTGTCTGAGCGTCTGGTCATACTCTCCTGTAGTCTGTGCTACGTTCTGGTTCAATTCCATTACGCAGATATAACTGCTTCCGGCCTCCAAGTTCAAATTCAAGTCCAGCAAGCCCTGATCCTGAGCAGAAGCGTTCAGGGTGATGGGTAATATGATAAGCAACTTTGCTAAGCCTGATATCCTCATACTGCCTCCTTCGGTGAATATACCGGCGTGCCAGGAGCAAGTCAACTTATCCTTAAAACGACCGATCCTTTGCCAATTAGCTTTTGATCTCTCAACATTCCCTTTTGGATGGGGCATAATTCAGACTAATCGAGATCTAATCCGTGCCATAGCACCACGATATTATCAATAACCGTGTAGAACATACATGTGAGGGTTTCG
>CBDVBL010000014.1:0-12239 GCA_965372205.1 uncultured bacterium | reverse complement strand
TTTACCAAAAAACCAGATCCAGCTCGGTATGAATGATAATCCCGGCAGAGGCGGCTGCCATCCACCCAGAAAAAGAGTGGTGGCGACAGCGGAAACCGTAAACATGTTCACGAATTCGGCCAGAAAAAACATGGCGAATTTCATACCCGAGTATTCGACATTGAATCCCGCCACCAATTCCTGCTCGGCTTCCGGCAGATCGAATGGTGTTCTGTTGGCCTCCGCTATAGAGGCTACGAAAAAGATTCCGAATCCGAGAATTTGCGGAAGCCAGAACCATCGCCAGAAATACGGGCCCTGCGCCTCGACAATGTCCACCATGGACAATGAACCGGCGAGCATTATGGCGCCCATGACTGATATCGTAAGGGGCACCTCGTAGGATACTATCTGAGCCGCCGATCTCATGCCGCCCAATAACGCATACTTGTTATTTGATGCCCATCCCGCCATCATAAGCGAGATAACGGTGAACGATGTTATTGCCAGAATATATACTATGCCGATGTTGAGATCGCGGGCGATCAATCCCTTGCCGAAGGGAATGACTATATAGGCCATAAAGGCGGTCGCGAATACAATCACGGGCGCCCAGAAGTAAACTTTTTTATCGGCCACGTCGGGGACTATATCTTCCTTTTGAAGAAGCTTGATGCCATCGGCCAGAGTTTGCAGGACTCCATGTGGGCCGGTGCGCATGGGGCCGAGCCGATCCTGGAAGTGAGCGGAGATTTTCCTTTCCCACCAGACCAGAAAAAGCGCCAGAAGCGAAAGAACTCCAATTAAGACCAGCCCGGCGAAAACCATTACGAGAAGATCGAGCCAGACGATGGGAATACCCAGGCTGGTAAACCAGGAGGCAAGTAAATCGTATATGTTCAACAGAAAATCATCCAACTCCAGCATCAGCGATCGACCTCCGGAAGAATGACATCAATCGAGCCGAATATGGCCACAAGATCGGCAATCTTAAGGCCGATCGAAATCGGCCCGAGGGTCTGCAGGTTGCCATATGAAGCGGTTCTAATCTTGACGCGATACGGTTTTTTGTCGCCGGTGGAAACAACGTAATAGCCCATCTCGCCTCGGGGCGCTTCGATGCGTGAGAACACCTCACCGGCGGGGGCTCTGAATACGCCGGGCATTTTCGCCCGAACCGTATCACCTTCAGGGAGACCGTCCAGCGCCTGCTCGATTATCCTGCAGGATTGCCTGAACTCCTCGATCCGAACCATATATCTATCCCAGACGTCTCCATTCAGCCCGCTGGGGATATCAAAATCGAATCTGTCGTAAATGGAATATGGCTCAGCCTTTCTTATATCCCATTTGTAATTCGAGCCTCGGATTGTGGGGCCCGAGGCGCCGAGATCCTTCGCCAGATCAAGAGGCAGAATGCCGATACCTTTTGTGCGACTCAGGAAGATGGGGTTTTCAGTTAGTATTGCCTCATAGTCATCAACTTTTTTGCGGAAATCTTTGAGAAATTCCCGGCAGGATTTCTCGAACTCAGGCGGGATATCTCTTGAGACTCCGCCTATCCTTATATAATGATAGGTTAGCCTCTGGCCGCAGGTCATCTCGAAAAGATCCAGAATCCATTCCCGTTCGCGGAACGCGTAGAGGAATGGAGTTATCGCTCCCAGGTCGAGAGACATAGTTGCCAGCCAGATCAAATGCGATGCGATTCTGTTTAATTCTACCATGATAACGCGCAGGTATTCGGCGCGCTCCGGGACTTCGATTCCGGCCAGCTTTTCGATGGCCACTGCCCAGGCCAGATTCGAGGGCATGGAGGCACAGTAGTCTATACGGTCGGTATAGGGCATGAACTGGTTATAGGTACGGTTTTCCGCAATCTTTTCAATGGAGCGGTGGAGGAATCCCACATGAGGAGTTAATTCCCTGATGTATTCGCCCTCCATTTTGAGGACCAGACGCAGCACACCGTGGGTCGAGGGGTGCTGGGGCCCCATATTGATAAGAAATTCTTCTTCCCGGAGACCTTTTTGATTCACTGCGGAGTCCATATCTTATTTTTCAGGCATGGGGATGAAGTCCGGACCGGTCCAGCCTTTTCTCATGGGATAACCATAATCCCAATCCTCATATAAAAGCAGAGGACGTGGATCGGGGTGATTTGTAAATTTTATTCCGAAAAGCTCCAGGGCCTCCCGCTCGAACCAGTTTGCCGCCTGCCAGACATCGGAGACCGTTTCGATCTCGGGGTTATCTTTATCGAGTTTTAATTTGACTACAGCTCTATGATTTTTCTCATGCGAGGCCAGACATAGCACTACCTCGAAGCGTTCCTCGGGGTAATGGACTCCTCCCAACTGGAAGAGGAAATCGAAATCGAGTTCGGGATCGCTCTTTGCGAATTCGCATAGCTCGTGATATTTCTGTTTCGAGATATATAGAAATGGTTCCGGTTGGTCAATTTCCGAAACCTCTATATCCGTACCGAATTCAGCTTTGAATTTATTGATTATCTCTTCTTTAGTCATTGCCGGTGGGAAGCATCCTTGTGGTTGGCAGGCTCCTGAGACTAAGCCCTTTTTCTGTCAGATGCCCAGTCCGACAGTTTTTCTTTTTTGATTTTCTGCTGCAGTTTCAGACAACCCTCCATGAGCGATTCCGGTCGCGGAGGACAACCGGGGATATAAACATCAACCGGAATGATCTGATCAATCCCTTTTAATACGGAGTAGCAATCATAATAGAATGGCCCTCCTTTGCAGGCGCAACCGCCCATGGCGATCACATATCGCGGCTCGGCCATCTGCTCATATAAGAGTTTGACCCTCCTGGCCATCTTATGAGTCACTGTACCGGCCACGAACATCAGGTCCGCCTGCCTGGGCGAGGCTCTGAAGATCATGCCGAAACGATCGAAATCATATCTCGAGGCCCCTGTGGCCATCATCTCTATGGCACAACATGCCAGGCCGAATAGCATATACCAGAGCGACGATGCCCGGGATTGATTAAAGACCCAATCCATGGTGGTGGTAACGATGCCGCCCCCCGGCAGCTTTTCGATATAAGCCGGAGTTTTCTCTATTAAACCCACTTAAGCGCTCCCTTTCTCCAGGCATAGATCAAACCGAATATCAGGATCGCGAGGAATATGAACATCTCTATCAGCGCGAATAAACCCAACTTCTTAAAAGCCACTGCCCAGGGGAAAAGAAATACGACCTCGACATCGAAAATGACGAAGATCAAGGCGAAGATATAGTAGCCCACATTATACTGTATCCACGAGGAACCCATGGCTTCCTCGCCGCACTCATAACTCTGGAGCTTCACTTTGCTCGGGCGGTGAGGACGAAGAAGTTTAGCAATTAAGAAAGTTATCAGGACAAAACCAACCCCGATCAGAAGGAAAATCCCTATTATCGAGTAATCATCAACCATTCCGTGCGACCCCATTTGTGACTTATTTCACTATCATCGGTCAGGCCGAAAAAAGCTTATCCAGAATGAAATGTCAAGATTATTTTTGATAAAATAGAATTATATCGATTATTAAATCTATTTAGGTCTATTCATCCCCTGGATCATGAGTATGTATATTCAAAAGACCGGTCAGACCGCAATTCTCAGTTTGAAGGCTCGAATCCTTAAGTCGCTATTGGATTCCCTGGCAAACTTTCAACTTATTCTGGGACCGATGGGAAATTTGTGTCTCGATTTAATCTGATAATCCCGTGTTCAATAGTATGAAGTCTTGAAACAATCCGATCGGAAATCTCAATCGTCCAATAAGCTCGAGAACTTGAATTATCTTCTTTGAGAAGTGAAGAAAAAAGGACTTTGGGAATGACCGTTTTATGAGTGAACAATTAGATGGCATTTCTACGTCTATTGATTGCAAAAGCGTAAACGATGAGCTGTCTGTATGAATTAGTTTGGATCAATGAAGGATGATCCATAACATTATCGGGAAATAAAATTAACGAAGATTAGGCTTTAGAATATTTTAACAATAAAAAATCAAAACTATTTTATATTTTAATTTGACAGAAGATTAAACTTCGTGATAAAATCGTCGCGACAACATGAAAGCAGCAATTGGAAAATCGAGCAAGAGATTCGCGGAAAATCTCGAGCAGCTGAAGAAAGAATCGGCCCGGCAAATAAAACAATCGTTTGCCTCTATTGTTACCATAAAGGATTTTCTCTCCGAAACGGAATCGATTGAATCATCGGAGCGGTATACGAAACTTGTATCCAAGCTTGATTCTGTAGAGAGAAGACTATCGAGATTTGAAAACTCATTGAACGACCGCGTTGGCAAGCTCATACGCGAATATGATAAGCTCAAGACGGAGGTCGAAGGTCTGGCGAATGAGCGGAATATATATAAGGGTCTTTATGATCTTTCCATGGACATTTCATCTCAAAGGGATCTGGGTGCGGCCCTCCCATCGGTCGTTCAGACTACCGCGGATATCCTTTCGTGCGACAATGTGATCCTGCAGATTGTTGACGATGATGGATCGATACGGCTTCAGTATGAATCATCGAAGAAGAATGCATCCGACGAAAACAACGAGCCATCGAGGCAGGTCTCCGATACTGTCCTGGCCACCGGAGATCCGGTTTACATCCACACGAGCGAAGATTCATCCAAAAGCGAGGTCTGCCTGCCGCTGAAATCCGGAGATACGGCCGTGGGTCTTTTGCACGCAGTCAGGTACGATCAGAAATTCAGGCAGTTTGATCTTGATTTGTTGAAAAGCATCTCGGAGAAGATTGCGGTCACGGTAGAGTCAAATCGTCTCTTTACGGATCTCGAGGAATCGCGGGAGTCACTGATTGAAGATCTTCGCCAGAAATATCAGTTCGATGAGATGGTGGGAAATTCTCCTGAAATGGCAAGGGTGCTCGCGACTGTAGCCGATGTTGCCCAAACCGAGAGCACAGTGCTGGTCGAAGGTGAATCGGGAACCGGAAAAGAGCTTCTGGCCCGGGCGATCCATTTTAACTCCCTTCGAGAGGATGAGCCGTTCGTGGCAATAAACTGCGCCGCCATTCCCGAGACCTTGCTCGAATCGGAACTTTTCGGTTATGAGAAAGGAGCATTCACCGGAGCCGTTGCCAGAAAACCCGGAAAATTCGAGCTCGCTGACAACGGCACCATATTCCTCGATGAAATAGGCGAGCTTTCGCCGATCCTGCAGGTCAAGCTATTGAGGTTTTTGCAATCGGGTGAATTTGAGCCGCTCGGGGGAACATCGGTTAAGCATGCTGATGTACGAATTATATCAGCTACAAAAAGAGATTTAGGCAAAATGGTCGAAACCGATGAGTTTCGAGATGACCTGTTCTATAGAATAAACGTAATAGCCATAAGACTTCCACGGCTGGCCCAACGGACGGGGGATGTCGAACATCTGGCAAACCATTTCCTCAGGATATATGCCGAGAAAAACGGCAAGGATATCGAGTCAATTAGCGAGAATGCGATGAGCCGTTTGAAAGGCTACAATTTTCCGGGCAATATACGTGAACTGGAGAATATCATTGAACGTGCTGTTGTGCTGTGTAAGGAAAATGTTCTTTCAAGTAACAATTTACCGGAACAGGTCAAACGTTTTGGCATACCAGTCTCGGCTGAACCCTCAAATATAAGGGAGCTGAATGATCTCAAGAAAAAGCTCTGGAGAGAGGTCGTGGAGCCGGTGGAGAAGAGTTTTGTATTTAGATTGCTGGACGTGAGCGGCGGCAATATCTCTGCGGCGGCCAGATTGGGTGGTTTGCACAGGAAACAGCTTCAGCGAATGCTCAAGAGAAATAGCTTAACATCATCGGAGATTCCATTACAGAAGGAGTCATGAGCATGCACCCGAAACGCAAACGTTGCGACTCCGGAGTCGCAGCTAGCTTCAGAGGGGATATTTTGGTTTTCATAATCTCATTAGAAAAATTGCGACATGACCGTCGCATTTTTTATCTTGTTGATACACAATAGGATTCCTCATTAATGCGACAACGTATTGAAACACAAGCTGTTAGTCTGCCGACCTGATATTTTTGTGAGGATGGCATCGTTTTTGCGTTAGGGCAGTTAGGATGAACCTTATGAAAGATGGCAAGTTAGCAACGAAGATTCGTGATTCCTTCCCTGAGTTGAAAACGCAGGTAGTTGATGCTGCTCTGGAGGTCCATAAGAATATCGGTCTCGGATTCGGACGGCAGGAGTATAGCCGGGCGCTGGCTCACGAACTCGGGTTGAGAGACATACCGTTCGAGCGAAAAAAGAGGGTCAAGCTGTCATATAAGGGATCTGTCGCCGGCGAATATAATCTTGATTTTGTTATTCAGAATTCTCTGGTGGTGATGATATCGACGGGTGAACATTTGACAGGTGCCGATGAAGCAAAGCTTAAAAGTATTTTGAAAGCGATCAGGTTGGAGTATGGTTTAATAATAAATTTTTCCAAGGATATCTTGGAGATCGATACCGTAAAACGATGAATCATGAGAGGAGGTGAACTTATGCCGGCTAAGAAGAAAGCCAGGAAGAAAACGGCCAAGAAGAAAACGGCTAAGAAGAAAGCCAAGAAGAGAACGGCCAAAAAGAGAACCAAGAAGAGAACGGCCAAGAAGAAAACGGCTAAGAAGAAAGCCAAGAAGAAAGCCAAGAAGAAAACAGCCAAAAAGAGAAGAAGATAAATAGCAGCTAAGCTTTTAGCTGATTTTATCACTCTTACCAAGTCCGCCATTCGGCGGACTTTTTTATTGGCATTTTCCCGCAGATTTATTATAGTTTTCGCTCCTATGCATAGAAGTCGAAAAAAGTCCTATCTTCCGGCCATAGTCTGGGCGGTTTTAATATTGGCCGTATCGTCGATCCCCGGTCTTTCCACTCCCGGCCTGGGCTTTCCCATGGCGGATAAAATAGTGCATTTCGCCGAATACTTCATTCTCGGATATCTGACGGCCAGGGCTATCAGCTCCTTTAATAAGGAGCCTTTAAAGATCTTCTGGATGTCATCGGCGATAACATCCGGGTATGGCATACTGGATGAGCTTCATCAACTCCTCATACCCGGGAGAACCGCAGAAGGACTCGATATGATCGCCGATATTCTGGGGTCCATTCTCGCTGCGGCCCTGTTCGCAAGAAAACTACGGAGACAATCGATCAGGGTCCGCTGATAGCAGCATTCTCAAACATGTTGAATAATATTGATTTCCCAATGCCGGATATGTTAGATTAAGTTTTAATAAGTTTATGTCGGATGAAAAAATAAAGGCGATCTACGGCACCAGAGATATCCTTCCGGATGAGGCCGATCGCTGGCAGAGGATTATCTCCACCGTCTCACGCATATCGGCACGATATAAATATGATTTCATCATGCCCCCGATCTTCGAGGCAACCGAGTTGTTTGCCCGGGGGATCGGTGAAATTAGCGATATAGTAACCAGGGAAATGTATACGTTTGAGGATCAGGGAGGACGATCGCTCACTCTGCGGCCTGAAGGAACCGCCTCGGTCGTCAGAGCGTATATCGAGCACTCCCTGGGCGCAACCCGTGGACTGGTCAAGGTCTGGTATGCAGGACCCATGTTTCGACAGGAGCGCCCCCAGGCCGGAAGGTACCGTCAATTCTATCAGTTTGGAGTGGAGGCAATAGGTTCACTCGATCCGGTGTTGGACGCCGAGGTGATATGCCTCAATTACGATATTCTCAAAGATCTTGGTATTGATGATTTAGTGCTGGAAATAAACTCCATCGGTATGCCGGAAGATAGAAAAGCCCACAGGGAGGCTTTCGATAGGTTTGTGGAACCGAATATAAAGAAATATTGCCAGGATTGTCATAGACGATTTCGGTCTAATCCGTTGAGGATGTTCGATTGCAAGGAGAATTCATGCCAGAACTTACTTTCCGAGGCGCCGGTAGTGTTCGATTATCTCCGCGATGAGAATCGGCGGCATTTCGATGAAGTTCTAAATAATCTTGAGATCGCAGATCTGCCGTTTACCCTTAATAAAAGACTTGTGCGCGGACTCGACTATTACACGAGAACGGCGTGGGAATTCAAATCGGGAAAGCTCGGTTCGCAGGATTCTATTTCCGGAGGCGGCAGATATGATCTTCTGGTGGAGCAGCTCGGCGGATCGCCGACTCCCGGTATCGGGTTTGCCGCCGGCGTTGAACGTGTCCTGATGGCCATGCCGTCCATGTCCAGGATAAACGATCGAGAGAAATTCGGATTCTTCATAGCTGTAGCGGATCAGAAATTCAAAACGGAGGCATTTAAGCTCTTGAATGCGATCAGGTCTATAGGTTTTCCCGCCGATATTGATTATCTGGGACGATCTTTGAAGGGTCAGATGAAACAGGCTAATAAAAGCGGCCTGAGCTATGCGTTGATCCTTGCTGAAGACGAGGCAGCAAAAGGAAAGGTTGCAGTGAGAAATATGCTGAATTCAAAGCAATTCGAACTCGCTTTGATCGATATATATAATGCCACGGATGCCAAAGAACTGGGAGATCTTATTGAAACAGGACAGCGATAATATATTCAAGACCGATCTTAGAACACACACCTGCGGCCAGCTCAGGGATTCTGATATTGAGAAAGAGGTGGCCATCTGCGGTTGGGCCCATGGTCATCGCGACCTGGGGGGATTGATATTTATTGACATGAGAGATAGATGGGGTATTACCCAGGTGGTGTTCGATCCCGACATCGTCAGTCAGAAGTCCATGGACGTGGCACGTTCGATTCGCTATGAATTTTCAATTCGTGCGACAGGGATAGTGAGGCCTCGACCGGAGGGAATGGAGAACAGAAAAAATCCTACCGGCATGATCGAGGTTCGAGCGGACTCCATAGAGATATTGAATAAATCCGAGACGCCTCCCTTCATGGTGGAGGACGATACCACCGCCTCCGAGGAGTTGAGATTGGAATACAGGTATCTCGATCTGAGACGTCCGGTTCTTAAAGATAAGATCGAATTGCGCCATCGCGCCGTCCTGACGGTGCGTAAGTATCTGGATTCACAGGGATTCGTGGAGATAGAGACGCCTCTTTTGATGCGGTCCACCCCGGAGGGAGCGCGCGATTATATTGTGCCCTCAAGAGAGCAAAAAGGAAAATTCTATGCATTGCCCCAGTCTCCCCAGCTTTTCAAACAGATATTGATGATCTCCGGATTTGACAGGTATTTTCAGATGGCGCGGTGTTTACGTGATGAGGATCTCCGGGCCGATCGACAGCCGGAGCATACTCAGATAGATATGGAGATGTCCTATGTCACCGCCGACGATGTCTTTCGGGTGGTTGAGCGAATGATGAGAGATCTTTTCAAGACGGTGCTCGGTGATGGCATTACCGTTCCTTTCAAACGGTTCACCTATCGTGAGGTGATGGACAAGTACGGCAGTGATAAACCTGATTTGCGCTTTGGCCTGGAGATAGTCGATCTCTCCGATGAGTTTGCGGGCACTGAATTCAGTGTTTTTTCTGATGTTCTTTCCGGCGGCGGCGTGATCAGGGGTATAAATTATAAGGGAGGCGTGTCCATTTCTCGAAAACAGATAGACAATCTAACTGAAAATGTACGTCGGGCAGGAGGCAAAGGTTTGTCATATATCGGCCGGACCGAAGACGGTCTCAGGTCGCCGCTGGCCAAAAACCTCGATGAAGCCGAAATTCATAGAGTCTTCGAAAAGGCCGGTCTCGACGTGGGCGATATCCTGTTTATAGTAGCCGATAAATGGGGAGTGGTCTGTGACGCGCTGGGCGCCGTACGCAAAGAGCTCGGCGAATCGATAAGACATGCCGGCGATAACAAATGGGCTTTCCTCTGGGTTTATGAGTTTCCGCTGTTCGAATATCATCCCGAAACCGGCCGTTTCGATGCCATGCATAATATCGTGACATCGCCTTACAAAGAGGATATGGCCAAACTCGATTCAGGTTTTACCTCGGATCTCGATTTGAACGATCCCTCACACCCCTGGGCCAATATTCGGGCCAACCAGTATGATCTGGTTCTTAATGGTGTTGAGATAGCCTCCGGGGGCATCCGGATTCACAACCGAGATGTTCAGGAAAAGGTGCTGGCGGTTATGGGTATCGATTCCGCCCGTGCCGAGAAGATGTTTGGCTTTTTGTTGCGGGCCCTTCAATATGGCGCGCCTCCTCATGGAGGCATCGCTCCCGGCTTTGACAGGATTGTAGCGCTGATGACGGGTTCTGAATCTTTGCGCGATGTCATTGCCTTTCCGAAGACGATGACGGCCCAGTCATTGATGGACGGTTCACCGGCCGAGGTAGATCCTCACCAGCTGGATGAGCTCGGCATCTGCATCAAGGGTAAAGACGGCAAAGACTGAATGGCAACTCTTATACAAAAGATGATAGATATCGGCGAGATCGATCCCCGGCTTTTCTATGGCGTGCATCATTCGCATCTGGGTTTGATAGAAGAGGAATTTGACGTTCAGCTTGTGGCGAGGGGCGATTGGATCAATATTAAGGGAGATTCCGAAAAGGTCGAGAAAGCCGAGAGAATTATTCATGATATAATCGACCATGTGAAAGCCACCGGCGAACTTAGCGATCGCTATATACTCTATTCCATTGCTGTTGTCAGGGATGAAGGCATTGCTCCTTCCCGGGAGGTCGATGGGGATTCTGGCCTGATTGTTTCCATCTCCACCCATAAGGGCATCAAACCCATAACCGTCGGTCAGAAGAAATACGTTGATTTGATTGAATCGAAAGACATTGTTTTCGCTATAGGACCGGCAGGAACGGGAAAGACTTATCTGGCGGTTGCCAAGGCCGTGCAGGCGTTCCGTCAAAAACAAGTCTCAAGAATTGTCCTGACCAGGCCCGCCGTAGAGGCCGGGGAGAGTCTTGGATTTCTGCCCGGCGATATTCGCGCCAAAGTCGATCCCTATCTTCGACCGCTTTACGATGCTCTTCATGATATGATGGCTTTCGAAAAAATGAAAAAGCTTATGGAGATAGGAATAATAGAAATAGCTCCTCTGGCTTTCATGAGGGGCCGGACACTCAATAACGCTTTCGTTATTCTGGATGAGGCTCAGAACACCACGAATCGTCAGATGTTCATGTTTCTGACGAGACTGGGGGAGAGATCAAAGGCGGTGATCACCGGTGATGTTACTCAGATTGATCTCGATCAGAAGAGATCCTCCGGGCTCCTGCCAGTCCGGAAGATCCTCGGTCATATCGCCGGCATTGGATTTATAGAACTTACGGAAAAGGACGTCGTGCGGCACAGATTGGTGCAGGATATCCTGAAGGCCTACAACAAGCCGTCGGCTCCAAAGAAGAGACAAAAGAGGCGTTCTTGAGAATATCGTTCAAAAAGAAGAACAGCTCAATTATAAAATCGACAGAGGACAGGGGCGAGGCTGTCATTGATGAATCGTTAAGGGGCCATAAGCTAATATTCCGCGTGGCTTTGTCTGCCGTTTTGGTATTCGGGATCACATTTCTCTATCCGATAGATAAGATCTACCTACCCTTAGAGGTTCCTCAGGTGGGGGAGATTGCAGCGGAGGATATCGCCGCGCCATTCGATTTTCCGATATTTAAGACGGAAGATGAATTAAAAAGAGACCGGGACCTTGTGGTGAGCAATATCCGGCCGGTGGTGACATATGATACAGTCATGAGCGAAGCCATAAGGGACGGCATCAGAAAATTCTTCGAAAAGGTCGATTCCTTTTCATCTGCAAAACCGGATTCGGAATTATTCCTGCAAGCGCTCAGATATGAATTTCCTTCCCTGTCGGAAAACCTGCTGATAGTTCTCCAGGGCTCCTCGGCTGCTGATTCGCTTGGAAAAGTCTGTGTCGGCGCTATCGATTCAATCGTATCGTTGGGGGTGGTCTCGGAGCTCGGGAATCTGCCTTTTGAAGAATCGGGCCTTATAACTCTTCAGAAGGAAGAAAAGGCGCAGACGGTCGCCAGAGATCTTATCTATGATCTGGACAGGGCATTGGGATTTCTTTCGATAAGAGCGGAACTGGCTTTCGCGAACATTCCCGGGATGCGTCGTGCGGCCGTAGAGATCATGGGCCAATTTCTGGAGCCGAACCTGAGATTTGATAAAGAGGCTACCGAGAAAAACAAAAAAGTTGAGTTACAGGCCATCAGTAAAGAGAAAGGTTGGGTATATGAAGACGAGAAGACAATCAAGGCCAACGAACGGGTTAGCGATTTACACT
>CBDVBL010000013.1:0-12553 GCA_965372205.1 uncultured bacterium | reverse complement strand
AGAAAAAAGGTGAAATCGGGTCTCGATTTGCCGCCCTCGACAGGTTTTTGTTTTACATAGTTAATATTTTCCTGCAGGCCGACTGTGCGCAGGATATCTTCGGCCATCCGCTCTCCCCATTGGCCCCTGACCTGCGTCGATGATAACGCCCTGTTTAATGACTCGGTCGTTTTTCGAAGATCCTCGCTCTGCTTTCCTATTTGCTCTATGGCCGAGGATACCTGGCCGTATTTTTCGGGGACGGCCTTATTGATTTCGGTCATCAGGCTCTGGACTTTCTCCATCCTCTCCTGCATATCCTTAGCGAGGTTGCCAAGAGACTGATCGATCAGCTTTTTCTTCGATTCCAGATCAGCGGTGCTCTCGGAGGTTTTGGATTCCAACATCTCCTTTGAGACTTTCAAAATCTCTTCAATGGACTGTTTTGATAGATCGTAGGAGGCAGCCTTGAAAGCTTTCTCCATCTCCTCTTTGACACCTAGAGTCTCGGACTCGGTTTTCTTTTTAAAGAGCAGGCTGATGACAAGAACCACAGCCGCCCCGAAAACGACTCCCAGTATAAATATCAATATTGATGACAAGAAGTCCCCCGGCGTAGTCTAATAAAAATTGATATTATCCGATCTATTATTATCCGCCTTATTAAATGGCCGCAACAAATCAGATTCCGATAATCTCATTGATTCTATTCTGAATTTCATCTTTCGAGGCGGCTCCTACGTTTATGAAATAAGGGCTGGCAATGTTGAAAAGCCGTTCGTAGAAACGCCGTCGGGCATCGATCCGGTCAGATCCGCCTGCCAGAATATGGGGATTGAAAAACGGCTCGGCTCTCAATGCTCCCGCCTGCGAAAGCCCCTCCTCGCAATGTCGAACCGCGTCTTCAACGGATGCTTCTTTGACGGCGGGGCTGATGGGATCGTTTTTGAAAAGCAGTATCCATTCCAGGTCGGTTCGCTTGGTATGCTTTTCGGCCCCGCCGATCCAGTAAGGATCGAGCATCGCCCTTGAAACGGGGGAAGCTTCATAGCAGAATGGGGATCCGCGATCGAGCCGGCAGTTATCGAGCTTCTGGCAAGGGCCATTCGCACATTCATCACGATTAGTGATAACGTTTTCGCATTTAGATTTATCGAACAGAGGCGCAAAGTCCGGATATTTTTCCACGAGATTGGTCTGCATATAGAATTTTCGTTCCGGGACGTATGCAATCGCGGTATTATTGATCCTTACAAAGACCGCGTCATCCGTTACAAGCTTACTTTTCGGATGGCGCAACAGATTGGCGAAGAAGGTGGCCTTGCCGGTTCCTTTGGGGGCGATCATCAAAATACCTTTGCCGTCGAAATCGAGGGCCAGGCCCCGCACCGAATATGTATTAGAGAGCCTCGAGGCGATATCATCCGCCATACCGAGGGCCAGGGATCTTAACTGTCCATAGTATGCGGATTTGAAAAATACCGCCGTCCGCGATTCGCTGTTATAATAGGCGCGGGGCTCTCGCCCGGGAATCCAGCCTACGGCATAGATTATGCCGTGCGGCTCCAGGTCGGTTTCGAGTTGAGCCGGGTACCAATTTTCGACCCAGAAATCGTGGAGATGGGCGAGATTCGTCCTCAGTTGAATTATCACACCCTGAATATTGGCGTTCCACTCGTAGTATCCCTGGTGAGTTAAATGTGCTTTTGCCTCTTTCACCAGAGCATCACGAAGTTCCGGGCCAACGTGCGTCTCGGTCTCGACAGCCGCTTTTCTAACCGTAACCGTATTATTAAGCGATATGGCCTTTGCAACTCTGGACGGCTCCAGCTTTGATAAGGCGGAGGAGATACGATCCATGGCATCTTCTATATTCTTCATTGAAGTCGCATACGACAGGCGAATATACCCCTCGCTACCGAACGCCTCACCTGGAACGACAGCTACGTGTGCACGCTTTAGCAGGTAATAAGCCATTCCATAGGAATTGCGGATCTGCATTCCCTCGTATTCCTTTTTAAAATACGATGATATGTTTGGGAAGAGATAAAATGCGCCGCGCGGCTCGTAGCACGATACGCCGGGGATGCCACGGATCCTATCGCCCATATAGTTGCGTCTGATCTGAAATTCGGTTCGCATGCGGCTGATCTCATGCTGCGGACCGGCGAGAGCTTCCAGGGCAGCCATCTGTGAAACTGAGGAGGCGTTGGAGGTGTTATGCGACTGCACCTTCGACATCGCCGAGATATACTCCTTGGGACCGGCGGCATACCCTATACGCCATCCGGTCATGGAATATGCCTTGGAAACTCCGTTGACTATCACCGATTGTTCCTTGATTTTTTTGCCAAGCGATGCGAACGATACGAATTCAAAACCATCATAAACAAGCTTCTCATAGATCTCATCCGCTATAACGAATATTCCCTCGTCTACAACAACCTCCGCCAGCTTCGAAAGCTCCTCCCGGCTGTAGCCTGCTCCGGTGGGATTGCAGGGATTATTTAATATCAAAGCTTTGGTGGATGGCGAGATGGCCGCCGATAGCTCATCAGGTGTAATGCGGAAGCCGTTTTCCTCCCTGGTCTGGATTACTACAGGCGTGCCTCCGGCGAGATTCACCATTTGCGGATAGCTGACCCAATAGGGAGCCGGGATAATAGCCTCGTCGCCTTTGTCCAGAACCGCCATGCAGAGATTGTACATACAGTTTTTCGCACCGGTCGATACAATGATCTCATCGGTCCCGTATTCGAGCCCGTTTTCCTCTTTCAGTTTTTTCGCGATAGCTTCCCGGAGAGGCAATATGCCGTCGTTGGCGGTATATTTGGTGAAGTTGTCGTCGATAGCCTTTTTGCCTGCCGATTTTACATTATCGGGCGTTGGGAAATCGGGCTCTCCCACCGAGAGATTGATAACATCGATACCCTCGGCCCTCATGGCAGTAGCCTTGGCCGAAATCTTAAGCGTCGGCGAAAAACCTATTTTCTGGATTCTATCGGAGAGCATAGTTGTTACCCTTTAGCATTTTCCTCACCACAGTAAATCATCAATAGACAATTTCAATAAACGTTTCAATCCTATTTTTACTCATTTTAAGGCAGCCGCGGATGCCAAACCGAGAAAAAAGAAAATCATTTCATATGCCTATCAATTCCTTTATGAAATTCTTTAGCGGTTGGAAAGTTCATAATGAAAAAATCCATTCATCCATTTCAATCGCACAAGCTATCTTTCCAACGATTCCAGGAATTGTTCCACCGTAATCCCCGCTCTGGCAATAAGGCTCCGTAAAGTGCCGCGAGCCACTTCGGGATGATTCGGTATCGATAGCGTCGCTATATGCCCCTCCTTAGTCATGATTACATGGCTCCCTTTTTGCCGGGCAATTTGCCACCCAAGTTTTTCAAATGCCTTAACAACCTCCCGAGGTTTGAGTAAAGGCACCGCGGGCATTAAACTCGAACCTCTACCTGGCGAGTGGTCACCGTCAATGGTATTCCCTTTTCAGCCCGCACTTCCAGACATTCCTTTATCGCCTTTTGAATATTCTTTTCAGCTTCCTGTTCGGTCTTGCCCTGGCTAATACAGCCCGGGATCGATGGACATTCAGCTACGAAAACCCCGTCCTCGTCCTGCAATATCGTGATGAGGAACTTCATAATATCAACACCCCCTTTGCGCAATCTTCTGATTCGCTATCATGGGTCATTATCAGCCTTTGCTCTCGCTTCCCTAAGATTTCCCGCTACCCTTGCCCGGCTTCTCTTTTTTGCCGTCAGCGGCTGGAAATTTCTCCAGGAGCTTTTTCAGATCCACCCCCGATAAGGATTCTATGACCACCGGCAACTGCGCCAGAATATCGGCCACCTGTTTGGTGACCCTGGATGCCCCACCGCCACTGCCGCCATCGACCATGATGATCTTATCTACTCTGGAGAGCGGCTCCGAGACAGCCCTCGCCAGCTCGGGCATAATCGATATGAGCATTTCGTAGACGGCGGCCTGGTTGTAGTCAGTGTAAGCTTCAGCCTTCTTTTTCATGGTCTCCGCTTCGGCCTGGCCTTCGAGCCTCAACGCTTCGGCCTTGGCTCTGGCTTCCGCCTCAGTCTTGAAGGCTTGTGCTTCAGCGTCGGATCTCATCTGATACTTGCGAGCATCGGCCTGTTTCTTAACCGTGGATTCAAGTTCCTTCTCTTTACGAAGGATCTCTTTTTCCTCCAGCTTGATGGCCTGCTCCTTTTCGACCAATCGAACCTGGTATTCCTCTCTTTTGAGTTGCTGATTCATCTTCTGACGTTCCAGTTCGTAGGCCAGATCGGCGTTGGCTTTCTTCTGGTTGACCATGGCCTGGTACTCAGCCCGCTTGAGTTCGTAATCGCGGTTGGCCCCGGCGATTTCCATCTCGGCCTTGAACTTGGCTATATCGGCTTCTTTGCGAGCGCCGGCGGCTCTGACCGTAGCGTCCCTCTCGGCCTCGGCTTCGGCCACGGCCGCTTCTCCCCGGGCCTCGGCGATCTTCGGTTTTCCCAGAGCTTCTATGTAGCCTGATGTATCGGAAAGGTCTTTCAGAGAGAAAGAGAGAACCTTCAGGCCCATTCGGCTGAAATCATCGGATGCCGCTTTCTTGACTTTGTCATCAAATGCCTCTCGCTGCTGGAATATCTCCTCCACCGTCATGGTACCCAATGCGGCCCGCGTGTGCCCCTCGAGGATCTTGCCGGCAATATCCCTGATTCCCTGATCGCCTTTACCCAGAAACTGCTCTGCAGCCATCCGAATCGAATACTCATCGCCGCCGATTTTTATCTGGGCCTGCCCCTGAGCGTTGACCTGAATGCCGCGGGAGGTGATCGCCTCGGTGCAAACCAGATCGAGCGTATGGACTCCCAGAGGAAGTACCTGTGCCGATTCGAGAAACGGGATAATCAGCGTGCCGCCCCCGATATGCATCCGATAGCCTATTTTTCGCACGGTGCCGTCGGGATCGGTGACGGTTCTTTTCCGTCCACCGGAAATAATGAGGACCTCATTCGGTCCCACCTTGCGGTATTGTTTCGCCAGAAGAATTAAGATGAAGGCGACAAAAACAACTATAGCGCCGATTAATATCAAAAGCGACAATGTATCCATACGATTCTCCTTCTACCAGCCCTATATACGGAAGAGGCTATTATGACAAAACAGGGTCTCCCTCAAACACCACGTTACTCCTCGCCAAAATGGGGCGCATGCAACGAAGAATAAAGATATATATTGGGAAAAAGAATGGCAATATAAATATGGCCGTATTTACAGGGATTACTTACTGTGTTGAAAATCATCGCTGTCATTACTATTTCCAAATTCATATATTATCGCCCATGGAAAATCGCGGGTATCTTGACAATCTCAATGAATGGCAGCGCCAGGCGGTGGAGCAGGTCGAAGGGCCTCTTCTGGTGCTTGCCGGTGCAGGTTCCGGCAAGACCCGGGTGATAACCTACAGGATTGCTCATATCATTGCCACGGGCGAGGCAAAACCGGACAGTATCTTGGCGGTCACTTTCACAAATAAAGCGGCTGGCGAGATGAGAAATCGCGTCATTGACCTTCTTGGCTCCCAGGGTCGATGGGTCTGGCTCTCGACATTTCATTCGCTCTGCGCCCGGATCCTGAGGCAGCATTCGGAGGCTCTCGGGTTTAAGAGAAGCTACTCCATTTACGACGAGGCCGAATCACTGGCGTTGATTAAAATGATCTATAAGCATAAAGGGATTCCGGATTCACAACCTTCGGCAGGGGTTACCCGTAACCGCATTTCACGCGCCAAGGATAGACTGACTGCCCCTGAAGCTTATGCCGAGAAAGCCTCGGATTTTCTCGATGTCAACGTCTCGACCGTTTACACCGAATACCAGAAACGACTTGTTAAAAACCAGGCCATGGATTTTGATGATCTCTTGATGAAAACGGTGCAGCTTTTCGAAGAAAACCCTCAAATTCTAAAAATCTATCATGATCGCTTCAAATATGTACTCATCGACGAATACCAGGATACGAACCATGCCCAATATCGGCTGGTAAACCTCCTGGCGGATAGTCATCGTAACCTCTGCGTGGTGGGTGATGACGATCAGTCTATCTACGGCTGGCGCGGCGCCGATATCAACAATATCCTCGATTTTGAAAGAGACTATCCCGATTGCAAAGTCATAAAGCTGGAGCAAAATTACCGTTCGACCCAGATTATCCTCGATTCCGCCGGCGATGTCGTCTCTAAAATAGAGGGACGCCAGCCAAAAAAGCTGTTCACCGAGATGATCGGCGGCGATAAGGTCTCGCTTCTTTTGTGCGGCGACGAGACCGACGAGGCGGAGGCGATTGCTGAAAAGATAAAACTGGGATTGACATTCGATAAATCAGCTTCGGACTTTGCCGTCTTATACCGCACCAACGCCCAGTCGCGCGCCATAGAGGATTCATTGAGATACAAGGGTCTGCCGTATACGATAGTCGGCGGGACGAAGTTCTACGAACGGGCGGAGGTAAAGGACATCCTGGCTTACCTGCGACTTCTGGTGAATCCCGATGACAACCTGGCGCTTCTGCGAATTATCAACGTTCCCAAAAGGGGAATCGGAAAGACCAGCGTCGCCAAGCTGGAGCGGCTGGCGGCGGAAAGGGGGCAATCCCTGATGTCGATTGTCCAGTCGTCGATCGATGATGCCGGTATCAAGGGCAAAGCGAAGGCCGAGCTTGAGAAATTCGCGGCCATAATGAGCGAGCTATCGTCGAAGGTGGATAAATCGCTTCCTCAAGATGTAGCCGCCCGCCTGATAGAGAATATCAAGTACCTGGAGACGCTCCTCGAGGAGGGAACGCCGGAGGCCGAGGTTCGCGCCGACAACGTCAAGGAGCTGGTAGCCGGAATTCAGGAATACGCCGATAGGGGGGAGAAGCCGTCGCTGGCAGGTTTTTTAGAGGAGGTCGCCCTGATTAGCGATATCGACAACTGGGATGATTCGACGCAATCGGTAACCCTGATGACGATGCACTCCGCCAAGGGGCTGGAATTCGATACCGTTTTTATGGCCGGTATGGAGGATGGCCTTTTTCCTCTAAGGCGGGGACTGGATCACCCGGAGGATCTCGACGAGGAGAGGCGCTTATGTTACGTTGGTATGACACGCGCCAAGAAAAAGCTCTGCCTTTCCATGGCCGGATTCAGACGTCGCTGGGGCGATTACACCGGCGGGCCATCGATGTTTCTGAAGGATATCCCGGAAGAGCTTATCGAGGTGGAGAGATTCAACTACTGGAGCGATCTCTACAAGGGCGAAACCGCAAAATCTAATCGACGACCGGCTAAAAAAGTCAGGCACGAAAAATCGTTGGGTTTAGATGATTATGACACCGATGATCTTCTGCCTATGGGCACAACGGTAATGCATGATAAATTCGGGCGCGGCGTTGTGGTGGAGCGCGAGGGCAGCGGCGAGAGCCTGATAGTCACCATAAGATTCGAAGCTGTTGGAAATAAAAAGCTGATGGTCAAATACGCGAGCCTGGAGATAATAGAGAGATAAAATTATTTCAAAAGCAGGCAGCTTCTGCTTTCATGAAAATCACCTGCCTGAATCCTGTAGAAATAAATCCCCGATGATACATCTTCTGCATCCCATACGATGGAATGCGCGCCTGCCGGTTGCGGGCCCTCAATAAGCGTTTCAACCTTGCGACCGAGGATATCGTAGATCTCCAGCCGAACGTCGGACACGACCGGTAGTTCGTAGCTGATGGTTGTTGACGCGTTGAAGGGGTTGGGGTAGTTGGGGGCGAGGGCGAAGGAGGAGGGGATGCGGTCGACTTCTTCGATTATACCGGTTTGGGGGTCGAAATTTAGGATTAAGAAAGAATATTCAGTGGTCAGATAGATATACTCAGCGGAGACGAAAATCCCGAAGGCTGAACACGACGTATTATAACTGGCCGCGAGTAACGGATCTGAAGGATCAGATACGTCGATTATTTTTAATCCGAATCGGGAAATAGCTGCGTATGCGTAGTTATCTGCAACGAAAACATCGAAAACTAAACCGGTATCATAACCCCCTATCAAATTGAGATTATAAGGGTCCGATATGTCAAATATGAGAAGCGATCTGCAACCTAAATAAGCGTAATCATCATTTATAAAAACCTTCCTGGCCGCGCCTGTCGTATTATGGTTTCCCAGGACGACCGGGGCAACAGGGTCGGAAACATCAATTACCCACAGGCCCGGGATTGAATCCTGAACAGTAAGGTAGACGATGTTTTCATCTAAGAAAACGCTATTAGCATGTTGGTCGGGAAAATCGCAGTTGCCGATTAAGGCAGGATTGGATGGATCAGAGATATCGAGAACTTGAAACTCGGAGGATTCCGATGAAGAAATAGTATAAGCATAATTGCCTGAAACGGACACATCGCGACAATGAACATTCTCATAACTCCCCACATATTGAGGGGCTGCAGGGTTCGCGACATTGAGTATTTGAAGGCCAGCGTATCCTGATGCTACATAAGCGTAATCTTCAAATAAGAAAACTCTGCTAACAAATAACGTTTCTATATCATAACCCCCGATCCGAACGGGATTATGAGGATCGCTAATATCATGAATATGAAGACCATATTCCCATACCGCCGTATAGGCATATCCATCGGATACAACCGTATGCCATGGATACCCCGGGGTACGGTAGAAACCGGAAAGAACTGGATCATCAGGTTCGGAAATATCCACCATCTCAAGACCCGAAGTTGGCTCGGGTATATATATACAATCATCAACAACCGCAAAGCCATACGAGGCGAAATCATACGTCATATAGAAGGAGACATATTCGAGACAGGACGGATCGCTCAGGTCGAAAATTACAACCCTGCCGTCCTCCGAATACTGTACAAACAGATATTCATTCTCGACTATTATATCGCCAAACGGATCGTAAGCCCGTTCAATACAGGTCTGATACATATTGTCAGGGTCAGAAACATCTATTATTATGACCGCGCCGTACGGGGGACCGTCGGAGGTCGTAGCCGTTGTGTAGGCGTATTCTCCGTGGACGAAGACTTTCCAAAAACTGTAATCCGACGTGAAAACTCCTAATCGCTCCGGATTGGCGGGATCTGAAATATCCAATACTTGAAGCCCCAGGCGGCCGGCGGCAATATAGGCACGATCATTTAAAACAAATATGTTTATGAAATTTCCCGGGACCGTATAACTGCCGGTAAACCGGGGATTCGAGGGTTCACTTATATCTATAAATTCAAAGATTGTGTTTACTGAATCGACGCCTTTGAGATATGCATACATGCCGGAAACGAGGACATGATATGCTCCATCATCTGTTTCGTAGCTTCCAATTTGTACGGGATTATTTCGGTCGGCGATATCCATAATTTGAAGGCCGAAGGTATTGGCCAGGTAAGCATAGTCGCCGCAAACATCGATCCAGCTATTATATCCCGGCAAATATAGGGAGCCGACCATAAGGGCGGAATCCGGATCTGCTACATCTAGGATTGCAAGCCCGTTCCCGAATACGCAATAAGCGTAATCGTCTACAACATCAACACATCTTATATACCGCCACAGCGTCGACCCCACATACTCCACCTCCTGCGCCGGGAGCGGGCTGGATAACAAACAGACGCCGATAACTATGATTATAGAACTTTTCATGGCATCCCCTTCAAGATTGCCAACCGCAAGTATTGCTGATCTCTAAACCCATATTCAAGATAACGGAGTGCGGCAGTTCTGTCAAGGATTATAACAAAAAAGCCCCGGCCAGCGGGGCTTTCGATATTGAACATGAAATGCGGCTGGAGAAAAGCTCTATTTCTTTTTCTCCTCGCCTTTTCCCTTCTCACCTTTTCCCTTCTCGCCCTTTCCCTTCTCGCCTTTTCCCTTCTCGCCTTTTCCCTTCTCGGCTTTTCCCTTATCGGCTTTTCCCTTATCGGCCTGTCTTTCCTCGGCTTTCTTTTCGGAGATAACCTCCGGCTCGCCCTCCTCGCCCTCGGCGACAGGAACTTCTTCGCCCTCGGCAACCTCGGCTTCCTCACCCTCGGCGACGACCACCTCTTCCTTGATAACCGTCGGCGGCACAATGGAGGCCACGGTCCGCTCGGGATTGTCTAAAATCTCGACATTCTCAACCTGGAAATCCTTGATATGGATCGAATCATGAATCTTCATCTCTGAGACATCGAAAGTGATCTTAGCCGGTATGTCGGTTGGCAGGCAGGAGACCTCCACATGCCGGATGACCCATGATATGATACCGCCGAAATCCTTAACGCCGATAGGGATTCCCTCCAGGACGATCGGCACGTCGACTTTGATTTTCTCCGTCATGGAGATATGCATAAAATCGATATGCAGGAGATGCCCGTCAACAGGATCTCTCTGCACGTCCTTGATGAGTGCCTTCTTCTTGGCGGCAGCCCCGTCGATATTCAGATTTATCAGTAGGTTTTCACCCGAAGTCCCCCTCATGGCGTTATGAAAATCCTCATGTACCAATTCGATTACGACCGGCTCCTCGCCTTTGCCGTAAACTACACATGGAATTTTTCCGGCAGCCCTCAACTTCCTGGCAACACCCTTGCCGGCGTCTTTCCGGGTGCGGGCCTCAAGCGTTATTTCTTTCATCTGTTACTCCCTGAAGATTACTTATTTTCTATTTAATTACAGGTGCCCCGAATGGGAATTTTCTATCCTGTCGTAACCATAATCTGCGTCATTTCAAACGAACAAACTCGAAAGTGATTTTTCCTCATGAATCCGCAATATCGACTTGCTGAAGATCTCTGATACGGAGAGAATCTCCAGTTTGGGGAATTTTTTTTCCTGCGGGATGTCGATAGTGTCCGAAATGTAAAGCTTCTCTATGGCTGATTTCTCGATTCTCTCCCTGGCCTTGCCGGAGAGAACACCATGTGTGCAGGCGGCCACTATGCGGCTGGCACCTTCTTGCTTGAGGGCATCCGCCGCCCCGGCGAGAGTGCCGGCGGTATCGATCAGGTCATCGCGAATAACGACGTCCCGGCCTTTGACATCGCCGATGACATTCATGACCTTAGCCTGGTTTATATCCGGCCTTCTCTTATCGACGATGGCCAGGCTGAAATTGAGCGCTTTGGCGAAAGCGCGAACCAGCTTGACGGAGCCGACATCGGGGGAGACCGCCACGCCCTCTTTAAAATCGAGTTTCTGCAAGTGATTGTTGAAAACCTTGGATGCGTAAAGGTGATCCGAGGGGCAATCGAAAAATCCCTGTATCTGCGATGCGTGAAGATCCATCAGAAGCACCCTGTCGACGCCTGCCTTGGTGATGAGGTTGGCCACAAGCTTGGCGGATATGGCAACACGCGGTTGATCCTTGCGATCCTGACGGGCGTATCCGTAATAGGGTATGGCCGCCGTTATCCTGTTGGCGGACGCCCTCCGGCAGGCGTCTATCATTATGAAAAGCTCCATCAGGTTGGAAGCCGGTGCGTTGGTGGACTGGATAATGAATACGTCCGTTCCCCGGATGTTCTCATCGATCTGGAAGAAAATCTCGCCGTCGGAAAACCTTTTAAGAGTGCATTTCGACACGGGCTTGCCGAGGTTTTTCGCTATTTTTTCCGCCAGAGGCCTGCTGGCGCTCCCCGAGAAAAGTCTGAAATCATTGAGCATCACTCACCCTCGCTAAATTATCTTTATTTTTTGCACCAAAAATTAAGCCATCGACCGCCAAAAATCACAACTGGGGCGCCAGGATTCGAACCTGGGAATGCCAGCTCCAAAGGCTGGTGACTTACCACTTGTCGACGCCCCAGGATATTCCTCGAACCAAGAAAAATACTTAATATCGTGGGAATGTCAAGATGCGATTATTAGCCAAATGGGCCCGATTTCCAGAACGGTCATGGCTTCAAATCCGGCACTAACCTCGGATCATTATCCGACGGTGGCCGATCAAGCTCCCGCCGCCGTTGATATAGAGACAGACGATTGCCGGAATTCAGATAAATAATCAATGCTATCACATATCCCTATATATAAAGGCAGTGCTCTTTTCCCTTGAAAATCAAAGGATTATCGGTATTTTGATTGTCCGTATCGGGTCGACTGATCCGGACGGTATCGGGAAGGGAGACGACAATGCTTCTGGGCGCACACATGTCAATTGCAGGAGGCGCTTTCAACGCCTTCTTGCATGGCGAGAAGTACGGCTGCACAACCATACAGATATTCACCAAATCGTCTAACCAATGGAGAGCCAGGGAGATCACCGATGAGGAATTGGAGAAGTTTCGCGCGGAACAGAAAAGGACAGGCATAAATCCCGTGATTGCCCACGATTCATATCTGATAAACTTATGCTCGCCCGACAATGCCCTCCTTAAGAAATCCCGGGAGGCCTTTCTGGTGGAAATGGAACGATGTGAAAGATTGAAAATCCCACACCTGGTTACTCATCCGGGAAGCCATATAGACAAAGGAGAGGATTGGGGCATCAAAAGAATCGCCGAATCGATCAGCTGG
>CBDVBL010000012.1:0-12678 GCA_965372205.1 uncultured bacterium | reverse complement strand
GATATAGAATATTTCTACGATAATTCAGGTGTCTCCTACGTCTATGATCGTTATATAGAGAGTCTTTTTTATCGTCATCAGCAAGATTTCTTTTTCAATATTGTCTATTCGCCAGGTCGCCCGCTAATTGACTTCTATGGTAATATTCATGTAGTATGGCAGGGCAATGGCGATTCTACAAATTATGGGTATTCAACTGACACTCTGAATACATTCCAAATATACGAATCATTTCAGGCGCCTGGCGATTTTATATATTTAGTTCCGTCGCCTAATAATCACCTGATCGGCGGGCTATTCTATGACAGTCAGCATGATTCGCTGTATAAATATATTGCTCCAGCCGGGGAACCGATAGATTTTTCATCCCCGACTGAGGTGATTTATTGTGATACTTATATCGGGCATGCTTCCGATATTATGCTGGATTATCGAGGGGATATTTGCTTTACAGTAAATGTACCGGGTGGCTGGGGATGGGGAATACATTCATTTTGGTCGGAGGAATGGGGTCTTCGACATCTTTGTGAATCAGGCGATGATGTTTTTCAGGGTACATGCTACCAGATTAGTTTTGGCCCGGAGATGGGAGAAATTGTGCTGATCCACGGCGAGAATTTTATGGGCTCCGATTCGAAATTCTTTTACAGCCCGGATGGCGGAAACATTTGGTATTTTTCTTCTTTCAATCTTAATGGAACTTATTACGGCTCGGCTCGGAGGACCTACTCAGACACGCTTCATTTTGTCTATTATATCGGTGATTATGACAATTATACCACGCACCATTATCCTATCCCAATTGAATTAATATTAGATGATCTCACAAATATCAATGAAACTGAGAGGATTCTTCCTAACCTTATCTCCCTCTCCAACTACCCCAACCCCTTCAACTCCTCTACAAGCATCAGCTTCACGCTCCCGGAGGCGGGGCATGTTAAACTTGATATCTATGATATTGTCGGGCGGTTGGTGAGCACCCTCGTCAATGCTGATGTCGATGCCGGCCAGCAAACAGTGATCTGGGACGGCACAGACCGATCAGGCCGGCCGGTATCATCGGGGATCTATTTTTATACTTTGCGCTCCGGCAACGATTTAGAATCGCACCGCATGTTGCTCCTCAAATAGCCCAAATTCGGACTTGACAAAAATATCAATTACTGCTAATAAATGCTCTCTGGAGGAATGTCTGGTGGGACCCTTGCAGGAAAAGTCTGTCTCTTCAATACAATCAGAAGAATACTCCCGTCTCAGCGGGGAATATTTCGATTCACAGTATGCCGAGGATGAATTTTACTGGGGTGAACAGCCGAATTTACTGGTGCCGTTAATAAGCAGCCACCTGGAGCCCGGTTCCCGGGTGCTCGTAATTGGATGCGGGGAAGGACGCGACGCGATATTCCTGGCGCGACTCGGTTTTGATGTCGTGGCTACGGAAATTGCTTCTGCAGGTCTCGAAAAGGCCGGCCGCCTGGCAGAAGGAAACGGCTGCAAGCTTCAGCTAATAAATCTGGATGCCCACCGGTCGCATGACCATCTGGGCGTTTTCGACGGCCTTTTGTCTATGAATGTCATACAGCTTTTGAATCCTGACATGATACCGGAGCGGATGGCATACTTCCAATCGCGAGTTAGATCGGGCGGAATAATTGCTATTCAAGTTTTTAACGTTGACGATCCTAATTACGTGGAATGCCTGAAATCCAGCGTGCAACCAAAAGGACCGTTGACCTATGAGCACCCGATCCGCAAGTATCCTATCAGATTCTTCGATAAAGGGGAGTTGGCATCCTATTTTGAAGGCTGGGAGTTTATTCATTATCACGAGGGTTTGCTATGGGATAAACCTCATGGCATCCAGTCCGGTTTCCATCAACATGGGTTTGCACAGATCATAGCCAGGAAAAATTGAATACCCGGTCATAGAGTAAACGATTCGCATCACCAAAATAATCATCCTATATTTCGCATCAAAGAAGGAACTTATAGACGTTTTCCGTGCTTTGCGATTCTGGAGGTTTGTCAGGAGGTCTCCGCGGAGAGGATGTCATGTTTCTGAAACGACTTTTTGAACCATACAGAGTGGAGGTTATCGAGGAAAGTAGTCTCGGTTCGAGCCTGTCCAGGGCGATCTATACGCTTAGAGGTCTTCCATGTTTTATATGAGCCGGATTGACCCGCTCCAGTCTGGAGCGGCAGCCGGGAATTAAAAAAGCTGAAATTTCCGAAGATATGGCCGTTATCATTTTTACCGCGAACGAAACCAATTCTGACCGAATAGCCAATCATATGTCCGAATTCGGAATCAAAGGTAAATTAAATATAGCCACCCAGCATTTATATCGATTTTTCCGATCACATAAAAAGCATATAAATTGAATTTTGGATTATTCTGCCGGCGTAAGCTTAATAATCGTCTGGCCGGGTTTCACGAGATCCCCCGGCTCGAAGTGGATAGATTTTACCTTACCGTCGGTGGGCGATTTTATTTCATTTTCCATCTTCATAGACTCTACAATCACCAGAGATTGTTTAGCCCTTACCTTTTCCCCTTCTTTTACCAGTACCTTGACCACCTTTCCAGGCATGGGAGTACTGATTTCATCCTTTGATGCAAACTCCACCGCCTCTTTGACAAAGCTGTTTGTGTCGTCCCTGACTTTATCCAGCTTTACGGTTTGGCCGTTGATATGGACATAAACGTTATTCTCGGATTCCGCCACATAGGCGATCATGTTCCTGCCGTCGAAGAGGATTGAGAAACAATTCGGCGAAACGCGGGTAGCATTAAACCGATACTCTTTTTCCCCGAATGAGACTATGAAGCCGTTGGCCTCGCCCTTATCTCTTTTATCCGTTTCAATATTGACGGTGTGCAGGTTCCCGTTATGCGAGAATTCGAATTCCATTGTCTATTATCCCCTGATACTCATCATAAGATTATCCACCGGCGATCCGCCAATCGCCCAGAGTCTGCCAGGGAGTTAACATCTCGTCAGCGCTCGATAGTGATACAGGCTTTTTATCTGCGGAGCTTGAATAGACCGCCGCGGCCATCAGAGCTTGATCGATAATCTCTTCCCCTGAAGAGGGCTTCCAATCCGGCAAATGTTTTGGCAGAAAATCTGTATGTGTATTACCGGCCAGGAATTCCGAATGGCTTATGATATCTCGGAGAATCTCGATATCGGTTTTTATGCCAAGAACAGGGAAGTCATTCAAGGCCGTAACCATTCTGCGGCAACAGATATCCCTGGTGGGCGCCCAGGCTATCAGCTTGGAAAGTATCGGATCATAGAAGACGGATACTTCATTTCCTGTAACGATACCGCTGTCATGCCGGATGCCCGGTCCCGATGGCTCCTTCATGAATAGAATCCTGCCGGCCGACGGTAGAAAATTGTTTTCGGGGTCCTCGGCATAAATGCGGCATTCGATAGCGTGGCCCCTCTGGCTGATCTGATCCTGGGAAAGCCAGAGCTTTTCCCCCGAGGCTATCCGCAATTGCGCATGAACCAGATCGACACCGCAAACCAGCTCGGTAACCGGATGCTCCACCTGCAGGCGAGCGTTGACTTCCAGAAAGTAGAAATTCTTATCTTCATCCAGAAGGAATTCAACGGTGCCAGCATTCGAGTATCTTGATACCTCAACTACCTTCAGGGCGGTTTCGCCCATTCTTTTTCTCAGGCCGTCATCGAGCGCGGTGGACGGGCTTTCCTCGACTATCTTCTGATGCCGTCGCTGTATTGAACATTCTCTCTCGAATAGGTGAACCGCATTTCCATGTTTATCCGCCAGAATCTGAAATTCGACATGCCGGGGTCTTTCGATATACTTCTCGAGATATACCGAGGGATCGCCGAATGCGGTTTCGGCCTCACGCATACCGGCTTCAACTGCAGTCTTCAATTCACTCTTCGAGTTTATGATCCGCATTCCCTTGCCACCGCCCCCCGCGGATGCTTTAAGCAATACCGGGAAACCTATTCTTTGCGCCTCAGTCATGCATTCTTTCACATCGGTGCTCTTTTTCTTCATTCCCGGAATAAGCGGAATACCGACTTTTCCGGTGATTGCACGGGAGGTCACTTTATCGCCGACCAGCTTCAGGGCCTTTGAGTCCGGACCAACAAAAACAATGCCCTCCTTTTCGCAGCGCTCCGCAAATAGATGATTCTCGGCCAGAAAACCGTATCCCGGGTGAATGGCTTCTGCAGCTGTTTCCTTAGCAGCACTGATTACGGCATCAAAATTGAGATAGCTGTCCTGGGGCGGCGCTTCTCCAATACAAACCGCCTCGTCGGCCATCTGAACGTGCAGGGAGTTTGTGTCTATGGTGGAATGAACTGCGACAGAGTCGATTCCCAATTCCCTGCAGGCACGTATTATTCTAACGGCTATTTCGCCGCGGTTTGCTATCAGGATTTTCTTAAACATAACTCAATTAATCTTGTTGGGGCGTATTGCAATACGCCCCTACAACCCATTTACTATTCTATCGTCCTATTTACGGCCACTTGGATTGCCCTTTTCTCGACCTCATTGATTTCGCGGGCCTCAAGGCACTGAACCTGCCAAAGACCGCTAGTTACTATTTTGCTTTCCGGAGATTTTTTTCCAAGCCAATTCTTTGAAGGTTTGCATAAATCGCAACGAGCAACAGTCCCTATTAAAAAACCCTCAAGTCCTTTACAACCTTTTCGTTTTATCTGCTTGGATAAACAAATGAACCTGAAAGAAAATTGTTTTCTTAGAATGTTGGTTATTTCTAATTCTGTTTTCCTTTCCTTTTCTATATCACGAAAACGACCATATTTCTTTTGGATATCTTTCTTTTGGAAATCCCTTTCCCAAATACACAAATAATCGTCATCTTTTAGTAAGACCCTTCCAATATTTTTTCTAAAAATGCTTCTATCCGATGGTTTTGATTTATTACGCTCAAAATCCTTTTTTGATCTATCAATTAGAAAATGTTCCTTAATCCTTTTTCTAAAATTACCATCATTCGATGTGCCGATTCTCACTATTCTTTGTTTATCGCCATAATGATAGCAATTTTCTCCTTCCTCATAGAAAAAATATATTCCATTTAGAGGAAGACACTTCTCATTATAATCGTATCTATATTCAGGCAATCGCTCCAATTCTTTATGCAGCCATTTACATAGAGATGACATTTTCAGCACTCGTAGATATCTAAGATTATGAATTCATTCACTCATCATACCACTTCGGTTTTCTTTTCTCGAAAAAGGCTTTCATCCCCTCCTGTCCTTCGTCGCCCATTCTAAGTTTGGCTATGACCTCGGCTGTGTAACTTCCAACGTCGGATTCGGGCATCGAAGGAGCATTCAAAAGCAACTGTTTACACCAGGATAATGCTTTCGGGCCGCTTGAGAGCAGTTGCCGAACCCTAAAATCAACGGCTTCATCAAGTTTTTCCTCGGGTACGACCTCGTTTACCAATCCGGCATCTTTTGCTTTTTCAGCGGAGAGCCTTTCACCCGTCAGGAAATACTCCCGGCAATTCTTGTCGCCCATGCGACGGATCACATAAGGGGAGATGCAAGCCGGAACCAGTCCCAGCTTGACCTCGCTCAAACTGAAAACGGCTTTTTCGGAGGCGATGACAATGTCACAAACCGCCACCAGACCGCAACCCCCACCGATGGCGGCGCCATTAACCCGTGCGATTGTAGGCAGGGGACAGGTAAACATTAGATGAAACATTTCAGCCAGATTTTTGGAATCCTCCAGGTTTTCCTCATAGGTGTAATTGAGAACATCCTTCATCCAGTGCAGATCGGCGCCGGCGCAGAAGGTTGTCCCAACGCCCGTCAATACTACGACTCTCAGATCATCCCGGGAGTTTATTTCCTCAAAGACATCCGCCAGCTCCGATATCATGACACTGTTAAAGGCGTTTCTCACGTCGGGTCGACTCAAAGTTATCCGGGCGACCCGCTTTCGGACTTCAATCTTGAGGGTTTTATAATCGTTAGATAACACCATAACGTTAATCGATACCAGATCTACATCCTGAATACGCCGTAACGTTGATCGGGGATAGGAGCGTTCAGCGATGCGGAAATAGCCAGCCCCAGAACGGCGCGCGTATCAAGAGGATTTATAATACCGTCATCCCAGACTCGAGCCGTGCTGAAATATGGGGAACCTTCTTTTTCATATTTTTCCAGGATCGGAGCCAGAAACTCTTTTTCTTCGTCTCTCGTCATAGATTTGCCGTCGTCTTCGAGACCTTTTTTCTTTACCGTCAATAGGACATTGGCCGCTTGCTCGCCGCCCATGACGCTTATCTTGGCGCTGGGCCACATCCAGAGGAAACGTGGCTCGTATCCACGGCCGCACATGGCATAATTCCCTGCGCCGTATGAGCCGCCTACTATGATAGTGAATTTCGGAACATCGGCATTGGCTACGGCATGCACCATCTTAGCGCCGTTGCGGGCTATACCGCCATGCTCATAATCCTTGCCAACGATAAAACCGGTGATATTCTGCAGGAAGATCAGAGGAATCTTTCTCATGGTGCAAAGCTCGACAAAGTGGGCGCCTTTAACAGCGCTTTCGGAAAACAAAACGCCGTTGTTGCCGAGTATTCCCACCGGGTATCCCATGATGCGGGCGAAACCGCAAACTAACGTCTGACCGTAGAGTTCTTTGAACTCATGGAACTCGCTGTTATCGACTATTCGGGCAATGATCTCCCTGATCTCAAACTGTTTTCTAATATCTCTCGGAACTATGCCGTAGAGTTCAGCCGGATCATATTTCGGTTCGACAGGCTCGCTTCGGCCGATATCGAACTTTCGAGGCTTATCCAGACACTGAATAATATTCCTCGTTATCAGCAAGGCATGCTTGTCGTTTAACGCATAATGATCGGCCACGCCGGAGATGCGGCAATGAACGTCGGCCCCTCCAAGTTCCTCGGCGGTGACATCAGCACCTGTAGCGGCTTTCACCAGGGGAGGGCCTCCTATGAAGATCGTTCCCTGCTTGCGCACGATCACTGCCTCGTCGCTCATTGCCGGGACATAGGCACCGCCCGCAGTGCATGAACCCATTACGACCGCTATCTGTGGAATGCCCTCGGCGGACAGCCGGGCCTGATTGTAAAATATGCTTCCGAAATGCCCTTTATCGGGGAATACGTCCTTCTGATGAGGTAAGAATACGCCGCCGGAATCCACCAGGTAAACGCATGGCAGCCTATTCCGTAACGCTATTTCCTGGGCCCGAGTATGCTTCTTGATGGTCATCGGAAGATAGGTACCGCCCTTGACCGTGGCATCGTTGGCCACTACCAGAACCTCCCGGCCATGGATTACTCCTACGCCGGTTATTACCCCTGCGCAAGGCGCCTCGCTATCATACATATCGAAAGCGGCCAGGCCGGAAAATTCTAAAAAAGGCGTATTCTTATCGAGAAGGTTCTTTATCCTTTCCCGGGTCAGGAGCTTGCCTCTCTCCAGATGTTTTTGGCGAGCTTTCTCAGATCCGCCTTTATAAACCTCGGCCAGCCGTTCCCTGAGCAAAACCATGCCTTTTTCCATATGCTCGCTGTTTTTTCGAAACTCTTCGCTCTTGGTATCGACCTTCGACTCTATCTGAAACACAAAACGTCCCTGTTACACAATGCGATTACCTAAGCCGGAACACATTTATACCCGTAATTGAGAATGCCGCCATGGCCTTCCTGCTGTATTTTGCGGAATTCGATCTTAACCGGCATACCGATTTTCATATCCTCGGGTTCGCAGTCTGCAATCTGGCAGAGAATTTTCACATCATCACCGACATTCACTATGGCAACAGAATAAGGAGACAGATCCGTGAATTGGCTGGGAGGAACCCTGATGATTGTGAATGCCTCGACCTTACCCTTATCGCCTATTTGCGTATTCTCAAACTTTCGCGATTTGCATGCGGGGCAAATTAGCCTCGGAGGAAACAGCACCTTGCCGCATTTTTTGCATTTTACAGCCTCGAGGCGATACCTCTGAGGCATCTCTCTCCAGTATCTCGGCCCGGACATATTATGCTCCCTCCAGAATATGGACGACGCTGCTGGCGCCGCTCCCGCCCATGTTTTGCGCCAATCCAACATTGGCTTTCTTCAACTGCCGGCCCTGATCGGCCTCGCCGCGAATCTGCTTCGTAAGCTCGACTATCTGGGCCACACCCGTTGCCCCCACAGGATGTCCTTTCGATTTCAACCCGCCGCTTGTATTAACCGGAAATTCACCGTCTAATGCTGTTTTGCCTTCAGCCGTGGCCGGGCCACCCTTGCCCCGGTCTACGAAACCCAGGGCCTCTATCACCATAATCTCAGCAATGGTGAAGCAATCGTGAACCTCGGCAAAATCTATATCCGACGGTTTCCGGCCGGCCATTTTGAAAGCCTCCTCCGCAGCTACCGCTGTTGACTTCAGAAAGGATAGATCCTCACGGTGGGCAAGCTGAATGGTATCGGATGCATGCCCGGAACCGGCAATTCTGACCAGACGTTTTTTGGTTAGTTTCTTAGCTTTATCCATCGAACATAGAATAACTGCAGCCGAGCCGTCAGTGATGGGAGAACAATCCAAAAGAGTTAGCGGGTCTGAAACCATAACAGCGTTTTTGACCTGGTCGGCTGTAATCTTCATCCTGAACTGAGCCAGCGGGTTCATTGAGCCGTTGTGGTGATTCTTAACGGCCACCTGTGCTAATTGATCACGGGTGGTGCCGTATTTATTCATATGGTGATTGGCCATTATTGCGTACAGGCCGGGGAATGTCACCCCGTTGTAAACTTCATATTCCTGTTCGGCTGCCGTGGCCAGCGCAAATGTCGCTTTGCCGCCATCGACATCGGTCATCTTTTCCACGCCGACAACCATCACCGTATCGGCCATACCGGAGGCAACGTGTAAGTACCCGGTTCTGAATGCCAGTCCCCCGGAAGCGCAGGCCGATTCGATCCTGATGCCTGGAGTAGGGCAGAGGCCCGCCATATCCGGGCCCATAGAACCCAGATGCTCTTGATCACAGAAAAGCCCCGATGACATGCAACCGATATACATGGCGTCGATCTTATCGATCCCTGCATCATCGAGAGCCATAAGAGCGCTTTGGACCAAGAGATCACGGATAGAATATTCCCAGATCTCTCCCCATTTATTCATACCGATACCGATTACCGCTACTTCTCTCATCTATATTCCTCCGAAAATCTCATCTATCAAAATCGTCACTCACCCTTCATCCTGATCTTGCCCCGGTATTTCGAATATGTACCGTAATCAATATATTTCCTGTTATCCGACTCCAGCATATCTCTGGTTTTCGGTGCCTTATCCTGCACTTTTTTTATCCGATCCGTCACTTTCCAGATAAAACCATCGCTGCCTGCACCGGAACCGTAGGAAACCATAAAAATCCAGTCTCCCGGTTTGGCGACATCCAGAATCGCCGTCAAACCCATGGGCGACGAGCCGGAGTAAGTATTACCTAAAAGCGGACACAGCCAGCCGGTTTCGATTTGCTCTTTTGAAAAACCCAGTTTCTTGCCAACCGTCATGGGGAATTTGCCATTGGGCTGGTGGAAGACGGCATAGGCGAAATCCTCGGGCTTCATACCGGATTTATCCAATATTGCCTTTGCGCAACCCGTAATATGCTTGAAATATGCCGGCTCACCTGTGAACCGTGAGGCATGACTTGGATAAAACTGGTGCTCGCGTCGCCAGAAATCGGGGGTGTCAGTCATAAAGGAATGCGTATAATGGCATTCAGCGACTACATTCTCGGCGCCGAATATGAATGATGCCGCCCCCGCTGATGCCGAGTACTCCAGGGCATCGCCGGGCGCCCCCTGCGATGTGTCGGCGCCGACACCCACTCCGTACTCTATCTCACCGGCCTTGACCAGGCTCATGGCCACGAACATGCCCTCGGAGCCGGCCTTGCAGGCGAATTCGAAATCGGCACAATGGCAATCCGGAACGGCTCCGATGGCCTCCGCCAGGGTTGTCCCGCTCGGCTTGACCGCATAGGGGTGTGATTCCGATCCGATATATACCGCCCCGATCTTCCGGGGATCGATGCCCGCACGCTTGATAGCGTACCTGGTGGCCTCCACGGACATGGTAATCGTATCCTGGTCGGGACCCGGGACGGATTTTTCCTGGAGCATCAAGCCCCTTTTGTAGCTGGGAGCATCGGCGCCCCAGACCTTGGCTATCTCCTCGACTTTTATCCTGTTCCGTGGTATGTATGCACCGTAGCCAATTATTCCTACCATAAATAATCCTCGCTCGTTCGATCTATATTGTAAGCTGTTTGTGACTCGTTTTCATAGTTTTAGCAATCTAAGATTTGGGTATCTTAATGTCAACTTATTTGCCTTAAAATCAATTGGAGCATAGTGCGTTGATCCGCCGCAAGCGCGTAAGCACTTTACTCGCGCCTAATGCTAAGATCGATCATTATATTTTCAGCTGGAAGCCCCGCGACATCCTGATGGTTGTACAACGAAAGCAGTGATGGAATGCTAAAATCGAATTGATTATTGCTCGATCGAATCATATATTTGCGAAACCAGGATCTTATGGAGAACTGTTTTTTTGGAGTAGATAATGAAAAGAATCACAAATCCGTTTCTGCTGCCGGGGCTGTTATCGATCTTTCTCGTAACTGTTTCGTGCGGATTGTTTGCTCCCTCCGAAGACGAGTATCTGAAAAACTATACCAAAGCCCACGAATATATGGTCCAGAATCAACCATATAAGGCGATTCCTCTTTACAAAAAGGCATTGAAGCAAAAAGAGGATTTTGCCTCGGCATATCAGGAGATTGCCGTATGTTTGCAGATGATAGGGGAAAGCGACAGCGCCATAGTCTATTACGAGGGAGCCATCGTCTATAATCCCCGCAATGTCGATGCCTACCAGGCCATCGGCAATATTTACTATACGCGGGGCAACTATGGCGAAGCCATCATCTGGTATGACCGTGCCACCTCAGTGGATGACCTATACCCCCGTTCATACAACAACATGGCCACCATCTGGCTTTCTCGCGGGAATATTGAGAAAGCTTGCTATCATTACGAGCTTGCCATTACAGTCGATGCCACCTATCCGCGCGCCTATTATGGGCTGGGCATAATCGCCTGGAAACAGGGCGATATAGAAGAAGCCCAAGCGAGGTTCTTAGATGCGGTTAAGGTTGGCTCCATGCCGGAGGCGATATACATGCTGGGGCAGTTGAATTTCGAGAAGAAGGCTTACCATAAGGCGAAAGGCTGGTTCGAAAGATATCTTGTAAAAGAGCCGATCGGCGAATGGGCCGAGAAGGCCAAAGATATGCTGCTTATTATGGAGCAGAGGAATGCAGATAATAAATAACACGGAAGTAGATCGGGTTCCGACCGAAGAGAGAAACCCGACAATAAAGCTGCAGTGAGGGCATTGTCATTGCGAGGAGGTCGAAGACCGACGAAGCAATCTGATAACAGGCGGTCAGGGCAAGCCCTGACTCGCGAATAAATGAGTAAGTCGGGTTTATGGCATGCCTGCGGGCTGTGAAACCCGACAATAAAGCGGATGATTAATTCAGGGAAGAAACAAAATAACTGCCGGGTTTTTTCCACTCTGAGGCAGATTAAAACCCGACCTGCGGCTGGTTGATATGCAAAACTTATCGTCTTTGATTGTATATGTGGTGCTGATGTTTTTGATCCTGGCGCTTTGCGCCTGGGCTATCAAGCGCAGGTTCATAGATAAGAAAGGTATCGGCGGAGGCGGTCAATTCGTAGGACGGCATATCATGATGCAATTCCAGGACGCTGATAAAAAGAGGGCGACAGAACAGATAATTGTCCAGGAGGAGGAACGCAGGCAATATTTCGCCGCCGATGACAAAGACCCTGATATTGACGAGTCGCAGCCGTAGGTCAGGAGTGGCATGCCTGCGGCCTGTGAAACCCGACAAAAAAAGCACAGCCTGCGTGTCGCCTTTATTGCGACCGCTCTTGGCGCGGTCATAATAAGTTATGACAAACAGAGAAGGGAAGGCCAACAATGAAAAACCAGAGATACATCAATGCTGACGATTATCGTGTACCGGCTGAGAAGTTCGCGCTTTACCTAAGCATGGCTGCAGCATACATCATATTGTTTCTTCTAATTGGTCTTACTTTCGGCTGGTTCCTGGTCATTGTCCTCGTGATAGCGATGTGGGTTAGAATACAGCAGGGCCAATTGCTCGGACAATGCGTCAAAGTTTCGGAACATCAACTTCCAGAAGTATATAAGGCATGCAAGGTCGCTTCTGAGAGGTTGTCGATGAGAATGCCCGACATCTTTGTTAGACAAGATCCGGTAATCAATGCCTATGCGATAGGTTTTCTCAGAAAGAGAAGCGTAGTTCTACATTCTGCAACGGTAGAATCAATGAACGAAGATGAGCTTATTGCAATAATCGGCCATGAGTTTTCTCATATTAAATGTAATCACACAACCTGGATGGTGCTAACATGTTCAGCGCAGAGCGTTTGAATTCCCATCATATCGGACATCTTGGGATATAATTTTCTGGTCTGGCAAAGGAAAGCTGAGTATACTTGCGACCGCGCTGGCCTTATTTCGACCCGCAGTC
>CBDVBL010000011.1:0-13647 GCA_965372205.1 uncultured bacterium | reverse complement strand
TAATGCCATCCTTATCGGTGTCTCTCGCTCCCCCAAAGAAATAGGTGAAGCCTATCGACGGTTCCAGATAGCCTCTGAACGGCCTGGTATTGTAATCGCTCCAATCGACCTGACCATAAAATCCAGCCTGATCGTCCGCCGATATATTCGTCAGATCATAGGTCAGTTTACCCTGCAGATCCAATGATATGATCTCGCCGATCCAGAAGTTAATTCCCGCACCAAATCTGCCTCCAAGATCCGAAAAATTGTAAGTCGTACCGCCCCTTTGTCTCTCCAGTTTCCAGAGGTCGGTGCCGATTCCAATTAGAAGATAAGGCTGCGCATTCCCCTGAGGGAGGAAATAATATTGTCCCTCAAGTCCAAGCCGAATACCGGTCATCTTTACATATGCCTCATCGGATTTATTCAATTTGAATGATTGATCCGAGACGGCTGTAGTGTCATCGTAGGTCACGGAATATGCGCCGGTAAGATTCAACACCAGGTTTTTGGTGATTCCATATTTGACATCAAGAGCGGCATTCCAGCCCATCATGAATTGCTCATAGCTGCCTTCAAAATTGCTGTATTCCGATCCCTTGAACATAGGGGCCAGAAGAGGTCCCCGCAGCCCGACCCCTAATTTCCCGTTCCACTCGACCGCCCCCGCCGAGGCCACCATTGATATTATGATAATGCCTGTGATAATTCCTCTGGTTTTCAAACTCCCTCCTTTATATTTAATCTAGTTGTGCCAGAACCGATTCGATCGTCTTTATTATCTGTACCTTCGAGTGCGCCCCAACCAGCCTCTTCATTTCCTCACCCCTGGAAAAGACTACCATGGTCGGGATACTGCGAACGCCGAGACCTGCCGCCACCCGTGGGTATTTGTCCACATTGACCTTGCCTATAATGAGTTTCCCGTCGTATTTCGATGCCAGCTCCTCGAGTATCGGAGCCGCGGCCGTGCATGGCCCGCACCAGTCAGCCCAGAAATCCACGAGCACGGGATATGATGTAGAAAAAACCTTCTCGTTGAAACTCGACTCGTCCAATGCAATTGTTGTTCCCATAATCACCCCGTCAAAATCTCCATTTTACTCGGGCTCAATTATATGCCCCCTCCCGGCCTGGTGGCAAGGTCTTTTCTTCTAATATTGTCGGGCAACGTTCGATCATTATTAACCAGCGCTTGTCTTTGAATATTCAGGCCTCTTTACATGATCCATGATTCATGATTCATCACCTGAGTTCCGGATAGTAACCGACAGCCTTTTTCAAATCGATCCTGGCTATCGTGAGGTTATAAGTGGCGTAATTCAGGTCCTGCTCGGCCCGAGCACGATCGATCTCGAGATCCAGTAAATCAGAGATCCCCAACAGACCCTGCTGGTACTGCGCCTCAGAAATCTCGAGCCCCTCGTTGGCCAGTTTGAGCTTTTTTCTCGCAAGAGACATCTCCTCCGTAGCGGTTTCCATCTCCGCCACAGCTGTCTCCATTTCCGATCTTATATATGTTTTCATATCAGCCTTCAGATTGTTAATCCTGCTGACACCCAATCGGGCTTGAGAGACCCTGCTCTTGCGGTCTCCCCCGTCGATCAGACGCCAGTTCAGGGACAGGCCAATGCTCCAGGCCCCCCTGATGTCGTCTATGTCGGGCTGATAACCATTCTGCCAGTCATACTTGGCCATAAATCCAAGACCGGGGAAATATTCGCTGCGGTTGATCGTGATTATTTCTCTTAAAGCCTCAGATTGAAGTATCAGCTTTCTGACCTCAATCCTGTTGTCCGGCACGAGAAAGGGAATCTCCGGAATAGCTATATTTAATCCCAGAAGGTTCCCCACCGGTAAGAAATCATACTTGCGATCCCATCCAATCAAACCTTTCAGGTTCGCCACAGCTTTGCGGAATTCCCCGCGGGCAAGATTGTGGTTGTGTTCGTATTGAGCCAGGAGAAGCTCGGCCTTGATACGGTCATAGTCGGCTGCCAGCCCTTCGTTGATTCTCTCGAGAACTATCTTTAGTTTACTCTGAGCTCTCTTGATATTTTTGGCCTGGATGTTCAGATTATCCTTGGAAAGGAGTGTCGCTGCAAAAGCACGAGCCATCCTATCATACATCGATTGCCTGTATTCCTCTCTCTCCCTCGCCGAGAGTTCAATTCCTTTCTCCGCTCTTCTCTTGAATGCTACACGTCTGCCGAAGGTGTAGATTTCCTGAGTAAACAAGAGTCCGAAATTGTACCGATCCTTAGGGAAAAAGTCGATTCTCTCTCTTGACGTAGTAACCGGATCGAATATCTCGATTCCGCTTTCAAGAGAGGTTCTGGTATAATTCGAATAGGCATTTAATTTCGGATAAAACTCCGAGATAGCCTGCCTTACCCTGAGTTTTTCAGCGTTTACGGCGTCGCTTCTCGCCTCCAGCCCGGGATCTTTAGAAAACATAATCTCCAGGGCCTGTTCGAAATTCAGGTTTACAGGATTTTCCTGGGCATATGAAAGGCCAGGCATCAAAAACAAAAGCAACGCAACAATCATTCGACCTATCATTGGATCTCTCCCCGATACCATTCAAATGTTAAGTAAACAGCGATTGTGTTATTACATCTGGATTATAAATCATATATCAAATATTGATTTGATGTTACATGATTATGCTCAATCAATCGTCTGCCAAAATCGTATCGTCCCGAGAATATCCGGTTGAGATCAACCATATCGGTGTACCGATTTTTTCAGTGATGTAATCAAGATAACCCCGCGCCTCCTTCGGCAGTTTATCAAGTATTCTTATCCCGGCCGTGGGCTTATGCCAGCCCTTTAGCTTCGTGTAAACCGGCCTGGCGTTATAGAAATCCGGATGATTGGCCGGGACAGAGTTTGCTTTCCGACCGTCGATTTCATAGGATTCGCAGACATATATTTCGTCCAATCCATCTAGAACATCGATTTTGGTGATTGCCAGCTTATCTATGCCGTTTATATTTATCATCCGGGACAGCATAACCAGATCCAGCCAGCCAACTCGTCTTGGACGACCCGTAACCGATCCATATTCACCGCCCTTTTCGCGTAATCCCGATGCGAAATCGCCGGTGATCTCAGTTGGAAACGGACCATGACCCACCCGTGTCATATAAGCTTTAAAGACGCCGATCGTGGAACCGAGATATTGCGGTGGAATTCCCAGCCCGGTGAAAATTCCACCGGCCGTAGTGTGGGACGATGTAACATAAGGATAACTTCCAAAATCGATATCCAGAAGAGCCCCCTGCGCACCCTCGAACAAGACCTTCTTCCCGCTGGAGATCAGATCCATGATCTGCGGGCCGACATCCGTCACCAATGGTTTGAATAAAGTCTCATAATGGGAGAGACTCTGCGCCAGACTGCTCTGGTTTATAGAAGTCTCATCATGATTTTCGGCCAGGAAACTTCCATGGGCGCTAACCAGGATATCGAGTTTCAATGCCAGCGCCTTGCGATCGAAAATATCCGCCACCCTAATACCTATTCGATAAGCTCTATCGGCATAAGCCGGTCCGATTCCCTTTTTTGTGGTATCGAGAGCGCCCTTGCCGCGGCCGGCATCGCGCAGCCTATCCGAAGCTTTATGCAGCGGCAGAACCAGATGCGCTCCGTAATCGATAAAGACTCTCCCGCCTGTAGAAACGCCTCGATTCTCCAGTTCCGAAATCTCAGTCTCCAGAATCTCGGGATCACATGCCACGCCGGAGCCGATAAAGCACAATTTATCCTCATGCAGTATACCCGATGGCAAAAGCTTGAGAATGAACTTTTCTCCATCGACTACGATAGTATGGCCGGCATTGGCTCCCCCGCCGAAACGAGCCACTGCATGGCAATCTTCGGATAGAAAATCGATTACCTTTCCTTTACCTTCATCGCCCCACTGTAACCCCAGAACGGCGATGCTATCGGCTTTCATTATTAATCCTTTCGCTCATCCAGCGCCAGATCAACTCGTTACCTTTCCTATTTTTCGAAGAATGCAGAATAGGGTAATAGACATTTTCGCCGAAACGCTTGAGAATTTCCATCGTGCCTTTCACCATTTCGCTACCCTGGCTTCTCGTTATCTTATCCGATTTGGTTAATACGGGACAGATTTTCTTATCGAGCGATAGCAGATACTCCACAAGCTGCAATTCCTCGTCCTCGATGCCTCTGCGGGAATCGATCAGGAGTATGAATCCTTTTAGAAACTGCGTTGTTTCTATATACGCCTCCACGAGTTTCCGCCAGCTTTGCCGCATCGACTCCGGTACCCTGGCATATCCGTAGCCGGGCAAATCCACCAGGAATAGCTTTTCTTTTCCCTTTTGATCGCTTAAGGCAAAAAAAATCAGAAGCCGTGTTTTGCCCGGTGTTTTGGATATCTGGGCCAGTTTTTTACGTTTGATGAGGCTGTTTATCAAAGACGATTTCCCGACATTCGATCTGCCGCCAATGGCGATCTCGGGCAGACCCAGCCGGGGCGCCTGTTTATGATCCGGGTAGGACCCGACAAATCTCGCGCTTGTAAATCTCATTCGTTACTCCCGGGCCATTATAGGATAGAAATCCAGCCAGATCAAGAACTGCCTGATTTTCAAAATCCGACTTCCCGGGCCTTTTTCCCTGAGGATTGACTCGGTCGGTCTATGTGTCAGCGTAACTCACCGCACATCAACAGGATCTATATTTTGTTGCCTGTCTGCGAGGATTTCCTAGGAGTGCATTACGATCGGCGATTATGCTGTTTTTTTTCTGGCTTTGTAGATTAGCTCGGGGGCGGCCTTTTTGTCGATAACGTTTTTTGTGATGATGCACTTCCTGAGATTTTTCTGAGACGGGACATCATACATTATGTCTATCAGGGCCGATTCCAATATGGACCTCAAAGCCCGGGCCCCGGTTCCCCTCTTCATGGCGGCTTTAGCTACAGCCTTCAGGGCACTTTTCTCAAATTCCAACCGGATGCCTTCAAGCTCAAAGTATTTTACATATTGCTTTACCAGAGCATTCTTCGGCTCCTGCAATATTTTCATAAGCGCTTTTTCATCAAGTTCCTCAAGCGAGCAGACCACCGGCAGCCGGCCGATTATCTCCGGTATGAGGCCGTACGCCAGGAGATCCTCGTCTTCGACTAGCGCCAATAGCTTGCTCACCTTTCCTTCGGCCGCCCGGCTATCGGTTTTGAAACCCACAATCTTTCTTCCGGTGCGACGGGCAACGATCTTATCCAGCCCATCGAAAGCACCGCCGCATATAAAAAGGATATCCTTGGTATTGATCTGGACCAGCGCCTGCTCCGGATGCTTGCGGCCTCCCTTGGGCGGAACCGCCGCTATGGTGCCCTCGAGAATTTTCAAAAGCCCCTGCTGCACACCCTCGCCTGAAACATCCCGTGTTATGGATGGATTCGCCGACTTTCGGGCTATCTTATCCAATTCATCAATATAAATGATCCCTCTCTGGCAGGCTCCAACGTTGTAGTCAGCCGCCTGCAGAAGGCGAACCAGTATGTTTTCGACGTCCTCACCGACATAGCCGGCTTCCGTCAGGACCGTAGCATCGGCTATGGTGAAGGGAACATGCAGCATCTTGGCCAGCGTCTGGGCCAGAAGGGTCTTGCCGGTGCCCGTTTGCCCGATAAGAAGGATATTCGATTTTTCCAGTTCCACGTCATCGCCGGGCTTCGATGATTGGTTCATTATTCTCTTATAATGATTGTAAACTGCCACGGCGATAACCTTCTTGGCTCGTTCCTGCCCTATGACATACTGATCGAGGAAGGCTTTTATCTCGTTCGGTAGCGGCAGCTTGAAGTCGATTTTGAACCCGGGCTCCCGCTCCAGGATCAGAGCCTGGTTACAGACCTCGACACAATCTTCGCAGATTACTGCGTTCTCGCCGCCAAATAATCGCCGCGAGTGCCCCACCGGCCTGCCGCAGAAATCGCAATGACTTGCCTTGCCGGGCCGCTTGCCTTTCTTACCGCTCGTCGACAGGAATTGCTTTTATAACTATTTCGGTTTCCGCTCGTAAACCTCGTCGACCAGGCCGTACTCCTTGGCATCCTCCGCCGACATGAAGAAATCGCGATCGGTGTCTGTCACTATCTTCTTGAGAGGCTGGCCGGTATGCTTGGCCACGATGCCGTTGATCTGCTCTTTGGTCTTTACGATCTCCCGGGCGTGAATTTCTATGTCGGAGGCCGACCCCTGATAGCCGCCCCACGGCTGGTGGATCATGATCTTGGAATTCTTCAATGCCGCTCTCTTCCCCTTGGCGCCCGCCGAAAGAAGAACGGCCGCCATTGATGCCGCCAGACCGACGCAGATGGTGCTGACATCGGCTTTGATGAATTGCATGGTATCATACACGGCCAGGCCCGCCGTTACCGATCCGCCGGGAGAATTGACATACAGGAAAATATCCTTCTCCGGATCATCGGCCTCCAGAAAGAGAAGCTGGGCTATTATCAGGTTGGCGATATTATCGTCAATCATCGTGCCCACGAACACTATGCGATCCTTCAATAAACGGGAATATATATCGTAGGCCCGCTCTCCACGTCCCGTCTGTTCTACTACGATTGGTATTAATGTCATCTAAATCCCCTCTTTGCTTATCCTGCAGTTATTACTTCCGAATTCTTTATGATAAATTCGATCACTTTATCCTCGAGTATCGATTCGTCGATATCCTGAGCCCTCCCGGACTTTCCCAGATACTCCCGGGCTTTCTCCTCGCTGATATTATACGTCTTCGAAAACCCATCCACCCATTTCTTGCGATCCTCGGTCTCCACCTTGAGCCCTTCAGCCCTGGCTATCTCATGGTAAAGGTAGTTCCAGCGGATAAAATTCTCGCCCAAGGGCCGGTATTGACTCCTCACCGTATTCTCATCGACTGATTCGCCCTTCTTCTTGAAATCCTCGATCACCGAATCAAGGTATCTATTCAAAAGCGATTGCGGGATATCGAACAGGTTGCCCTCCACCACCCGCTTGACGATCTCCGATCTCAGGCTTTTGGTGGCGTCATCCTGAGCCTGTGCCTCCAGGTTCTTTTTCAAAAATTCCTTCAGCTCACCCAGAGTTTTCGCCTTGGAGGCCCTGGCGGCGAATTCATCGTTGACCTCCGGCAATATTTTTCGCTTGATTTCCTTGACCACCGCCATGAAGAGGATCTGATCGCCCGCTAGATTTTTGTCATAATAATCGTCGGGATACTTAACCGAGATATCCTTCATCTCCCCGATCCGCATTCCCATCAGGCCGCGCTGGAATTCCTCGAGGATACCTTCGCTGCCGAGATATATCTCCGCGTTCTCGAGCTTGTCCTCTTTTAATCTATTTAGCTTATCATGCTTCTTTATGAGATCGACTATGACCAGATCGCCATTCTCCGATGGCCTCTGCACCGGATGGAATTCTGCCATCCTGTCTCGCAAATACTGAAGCGAGTCATCGACATCCTTTTCGGTGACCTTGCCGATTTTCTTCTCCACCCTGAAACCTTTATGCTTACCCAGCTTGATCTCCGGCCGGATCTCGATCTCGGCTTTGAACTTCATCGGCTTATCGGTATCGAATTCCACATCTGTAAGCTTCGGATTACCCAGCGGGATAAGTTTCTCCTGGATCAGCGCCTGCTGAAAGGACTGTGAGAGGAGATCATCCAGCACCTCGGCCTTGATCTCGCCGGCGTATCGCTGTTTCACGAGCCCCATGGGGGCTTTGCCGGGGCGGAAACCCGAGATTTTCGCCTTGCTGCGGAAAGATTCATAGACCGTCTGAAATTTCGATGTCACATCCTCGGCCGGAACCTCTATCTCCAGAAACCTGGTCCAGGCCTGGCCTTTCCTGATATTGATCTTCAGATTTTTCGGACCTTCTACATCGGTATCCGTGGCTTGCTTGCTATCCCTGAGGTCTTCCTTCGATTTGGCCATCTTATTCCTTTGCGTCTATCGTTTTCTTATGCGAAAGGGGGGATTTGAACCCCCACCCCTCACGGGACTGGATCCTAAGTCCAGCGCGTCTGCCAGTTCCGCCACTTTCGCAAACTCAAAGAGTAATAATAGACTACAGACCGCCCCGAGGTCAAGGGCAATCCATGAGGCTGGCCGTTGCCTCCTATTAAGGTTGCCATTAAGGGTAGGGTATGCTATATTTTCGTCCGGACAGCCATTGGGATTTGTGCGAAGCCTTGGTATTTATAGAAAAAGGAGAGTTTGGAGGATGTTTGAGGGGGCGACGGGTTTCGTTTCCCGGGCGACATTAAAAAGATGATAAAACTTCTAATAATAACGTTCGTTGTGCTTATGAGACAGTATGATTATACTGATCCTGAACCATGGGCCGCGAATACAACAGTTTCATCGGTTTCTTTGGTGGTGGAAACTTCCGAAGCTAAAATTACCTTTAGTATACCAAAGGTATTCTATGAAATTGGAGATACTATTGAAGTAAGGACTAAAATCTCGAATACTGGGAGAGACGTTTTACTTGTAATCGATACAACACATTTTACGCCTAGGGCCGGTGCTATTCCTGAACATGGCCTGATATTTGCCGGCTTATCAATTGAGTGGGATGCTCACCGTCTTTTGATTCAGAAGTTGATGAAACTTAACCGAAGAGAATCAGTCACTTATTTATCTCACCTTGTTATTGATTCGTCGATTTTAGAGGGGCAATATAAGCGATACGAAATAGAATGCACTGCTATTTGTTGGATATATGACTCAGATCTGGAATATCTCGTTCAAGAGGACAGAGATGTTCTGGAAATAACAGGTTTCAAGGACGCTCATATACTTGAAAATAATACTCGACGGTTTGGACCATTCACACTAGAAGTAGACATATCCAGATAAAGTAGGTCGGGTTCCGCAGTGAGCGCAGCGAGCAAGAAACCCGACAAAAGGAGCTAAATTTGAGGGAGAGTTTGGAAAATGATTAAGGGCAAATCGAACCTCTTCTGCAGTCGAAAGCTGGGCTACTTACTTCCATTCATAGCGTTACAGGCTATTCTCCTGATCATAAGCTGTAGGCCCCATCGGGAAATAAGGTATGTAGCGAGTCACAACCAAGAAAATCTCTATCTTCTTTATTCATCGGATGGCGGAAGCGAGACAATTTTAGATTCTATTTATCAACGTTCGGACATCGATAAATTCCTTTGGGCAGAGGATTTTACAGTAGCTTATTCCGTTAAAGATTCCCGTATTGCTGATGCTCGACAGGCACCTATGTATATCCTATATAATTATTCGCTACAACAGGCGGATACCTTATTGCATCATAATCTTTGGGCAATTGGAAACTTCGATATCTATACAGACGCAAAAGTGTTTGCAGCTGCAAGAACCGATAGTCTTTTTTCCGTCTACTCATCTAACGCAGCGAATTTTGCAAAAATCGGAGAAATTCTCATTAAGGAAGATATTACAATTGAAGCATCTTCTCTATCTCCTGATGCAGGCTACTTCATATTCTATGGTTTAACTTACAAGGTGGGTGAGATTCCAGAACAAAAGAGCCTCTTAGCGTCGCTTAATACTGGAAAGTACATAGATCTAATACCCTGTGGCAATATAATATGCAATTTAGGAATTTGGGATAGCGATACTTCCTTCTATTTCGGTAACCAAGACGACGAATTGTACCGTTACTTTTTAACCGGGAAGTGCGAGAAAACAGAGTTACAAATGGGATCAAACTTAAGACTAATGGGCAATAGATACTTGCTTATGATTACGTATGATAGTAATGATAAAATTTATAATTTGATGGCTTACGATATTCAACAGGATTATAACGCGATTAGAATAGACTCTGGATGGATCATAGACTATACCATTGGTTATAAGAATAATGAAGTAATTTATATAAAGGAAGAAAATGAGGAATTTACTATTTATGCCTATGATATTGATACAGGGCAATATGAAAGTATAGTAAGATCAGAAAACGTATTATTTGCTCCGATTGCAGTACCCTAATATTTCAGATAGAATATAAAATAGATAAAGTAAGCCCAGTTCTGAACGAGCGCAGCGAGCAGGAAACCCGTCAAAAGATGTTCCCCCGCCAGAGTTGCTATTATTAACGCAGCATGCTATATTGGCGTCCGATGAGACAAAAAGAGATAAGTAGGTCGGGTTCCGCAGTGAGCGCAGCGAGCAAGAAACCCGGCAGAAGGAGCTCCGCTCCTGAAAGCCCAGTGAACACTAAAACCATAGCCTTTGAAATCGTATCAGAATAGGTTGTTAATCGACCAACATCCGCTTATATAGTAAAATCGGAAGACGGATTCTGTGTTCTGTGACCGAGCAAAGGCGGAGACTCTGGGCGATTTTGAAAAATATCTCGAACTGACCAAGAAGAGGTATCCCGGCTACCGTTTCAGCTGGGAGATCTTAACCGATCTGATACTGGAAAACGTGGCCAAAAAACCCTGCTGGCTTGATATCGGCGCCGGGCCGAACCTGCTCATAAAGGAGCAGCCGGGCGCGGATTTCGCCGTCGGTCTCGATATCGAAAAGCCCGAGGAGATCTCCACCGACTCGAATGAAAGCGCCTATTGCATAGCATCAGCGGATATTCTTCCGTTCAAAAGTAAATCTTTCGATTTCATAACCAGCCGTTACACCTTCGAACATCTCGAATCTCCCGAGAAAACCCTCTATGAGATAGTCCGAGTCTTAAAACATGGAGGCATATTCGTCCTGCAGACCACCAATACCAGAAATCCTTTCGTCTTTCTGTCAAGATTGATTCCCTTCCGGTTGAAGAAGAATTTGTTCAGGCGGCTTTTCAGGGACAATCCATCCGGGACATTCAGAACAAGATACAAAATCAACAAGCCATCATCGATAGAGCCGAATTATGGTCCGCTGGTTCTGAAAAAGCTGATAGTAGTTGAGGATATTCTCTGTCAATCCCGGCTTCTTTACGTGGTTTCTCTCGGCTTATATAAGATTATTAAGGCTTTCGGCCTGGAATCCATGAAGGGGAACATGATCGCTGTATTCCAGAGGTCGAGCGATAATCGATAGGTGATTTTGGAAGTGAGCGGCTCGTCGGCAGCAAGCTACCGACCTACGACTTGGTAACCAACTCCAAGAATTTGATTTCTATCTCTCTATCATCTCCACGTTAGCGCGGGGGATTATGACTTTCTCTCCATCGGCGAACTCAACCTCCAGAACCCGCGCCTTCGATTCCGATTCGAGCTTCTGAAGCTCCGGAGGAAGTTCGGTAACCTTACCCAGTTTGCCGAAATATGGCTGCCGGATAACCCTCACCGGCGAGCCGATCTCCAGGCCGGGATTCTCCACCTCCGCTATAGCTTCGATCTCGGATATATCCTCCAGTTTCGGTATAACCACCTCGGGACGGATGACTCCCGCCCTGATCTGGGTGGCGCCGTTGATACAGGCCTCCTGCCCCTCATGATCTTTTAACAATTCGAATGTCTTGCCGGCCATCATTATCTCACCGAAACCCTCGGTGACAACCAGCGTAATACCCTTATCCTCGCTGCCGGTGATGGCCACGCCCAGATCATAACCCAGAAAATCGCGCAGATCCTGGTCATCGAAACCACCGACCACGATACCGACTGCCCCAACCTCGATAGCCTTGCGCAAACCGGCCGCCGTCACGAGCGAACCGCCGATTATGACGCAGCCTTTGCAGGACGAATCGATTTCCTTTTCTGTAAGAACATCTTTATTAGTTTTAGAGACGATCTTGATAGGGCCATGCGTTTCGGGCCCGATCCCGAAAATCCCCTGCACGAAACCGCCCCAGGTGGAAACCTCCACGCCCTCGTTTTCGAAAATGTCGGTTACCACGCCGTTGAGATAGGCCTTGACCTCGATCGGCACCGGCGCGCCTCTCAGAAGCACCTGCCCCGTCACCGACGAGATATTCTCCACGGTACCGCTGATCCTGGCCTTGGCGGTCGATGTGAAAAGCCCGAAAAATGATTTCGATTTGGCGATTTCCTTGCCTTCCTCCACGTGCTCGCCGACCTTCTTGAGCATGGTTTCCGGGACATCCTGCGGGGGAACGCCAAGGATATTGGCTACATTGACAGGCTCCACCGGCCCGGGAAGCTCCGTGCGGGCCACCACCGTATCGGAGGTGACTTTATCACCTTTCTTGACCATCACCTCGCCCTTCAAAGGCAGAATCCGCTTCTTTATGATTTTCATCCGCTCGGTGACCTTCAAGCCGGGAGTATATGCATGCGCCATATTTTCCTCTTTATCAAATCAATCGCCTTACATCCGATCCATATGGATTCAAGATGGCAAAATAATGAAAATGGGCAAGATTGTCAAATCCCTTGAGGATTTGATCTACCCCAACTCCTCCACACCCCGCCCTATATCCGCCATAAATGAAGTCTTGAATTCATCAAACTGATTATTATCAATTGCACTTCGTATCCGCTCCATCAGGTTTAAATAAAAATAGAGATTATGCAGACTGGCCAGTTGCAGCCCGAGGATCTCCCCCACGGATAATAGATGCCTGATATAAGCCCGGGAGTATCTTTTGCATGCCGGGCAGAGGCATTCCGGATCGACCGGATTCTGATCCTCGATATATCGAGCCGATTTTATAGTCATCTTCCCGAATCGCGTGAAGAGGGTGCCGTTGCGGGCGTTGCGGGTCGGCATGACACAATCGAACATATCGAATCCGAACTCCACCGCCTCGACTATATCCTCCGGTGTGCCAACACCCATCAGGTAGCGCGGCAGATTATCAGGGAGACCCGACATGATGGTCTCCAGCACTTTTCGGCTTTTCTCTTTAGGCTCCCCCACAGCCAGACCGCCAATGGCAATGCCTGGCGGATCGAGCTTCAAAAGCGACTCCAGGCATAATATCCTTTGATCGGTGTATACTGATCCTTGAACAATGGCGAATAGCGACTGCGTATCCTCGGAACCGCAATTCTCCCTAAAGTGCCTGAATGATTGCCCTGCCCAGGCGATGGTACGTTTCATATCCGTAAACGCTGTTTTCTCATCGGCTGGATACGGCGTGCAGACATCGAGCGGCATAATGAAATCCGCTCCCAGCCTTAGCTGGATATCGATTACACCAGCCGGTGTAAAACGATGCTTCGAACCATCGATATGCGATTGGAAACTGACCCCTCCATCGTCTATCTCATTAAGCGTTTTCAGCGAGAACACCTGGTAGCCGCCGGAATCGGTCAGAATCGAGCGGTTCCATCCGGTGAACTCATGGAGACCACCGAGCCGTCCTATTATTTCATGGCCCGGCCGTAGATACAGATGATATGTATTGCCCAGGATTAGTTGAGCCCCGAACGATTCCAGATCCTCATTGGAGACAGCTTTAACCGTACCCCTGGTGCCGACAGGCATGAAAACGGGTGTCGGGATAGTCGAATGTCTCGTAGTTATTAAGCCCGAACGGGCTGCATCAGCCCGCGACCTGATCTCGAATTTCAACTTTTTTTCCGCAGCTTCGGATCTCCGCCTGTGAAGCCGTATTTACCATCCATACGTGACAGTCCCGACCAGTACTGCCGCGCTTTGGTGCAATATATCAACGGATCAAGCTGCTTGACATCGATCCGACCATCGCT
>CBDVBL010000010.1:0-13893 GCA_965372205.1 uncultured bacterium | reverse complement strand
TGGTCGCCGGACGGCACCAGGATCGCTTTCCAGAGTATGAATGAAGGTTTCACCGATCTCTACGTTTACGACCTTGAGAACGATAATTTGACTCGTCTCTCCCACGACAAGTTCGACGACAACGACCCATCATGGTCGCCGGACGGCCGATTTCTGGTTTTTGCTTCAGACCGGCCCACAGGCAATGATGAGGAAGGCGGTAACGGATTCGCCTACGGCAATTATAACATCTTTCTTCTCGATATTGAAAATGATGAAATAAAACCTTTAACACATAATCCATATAAGAACAATCAGCCTGCATTCTCACCCGATGGCGAACGAATTGCCTTCGTTTCCAACAGGAATGGCATCGATAACTTATACCTCCACGAGATTGACACGGGCAATGAATTTCCAATAACCGATATAATATCGGGCGCTTTTTCGCCGTCATGGTCGCCCGACGGCGATAAGATCGCATTTTCGGCGTTCAACAATTTTGGATTCGATATCTATATTCTCGAGGATTTGAAAAACGCCGCCCCGGAGACCAGCGAACTTACATTGACCCCATTCATGCAAAAGTTGAGAGACGGAGATGAAAATATTTTCGTTCCTCAAATCGAGATAGTCGCCAGGGGGAAAACCGTTGATATCGACACCACCGAAGATAAATCGCTGGATTTCAGCAGCTATATATTTCGCGCCGGAGAAAAGCTGGTAGATAAAACCGATGATACGGAGGACGATGCTGATTCGATCGAGAGGGCGACGGAGACCGCCGGCATTCCTGTCGAAGATACTCTGGAATATCTACTCCCGGACGGTCGCTACAGGCAGAATAGATATAAATTGAAGTTTTCTCCGGAGCTGGTTACCGGAGGATTCTCCTACGATAATTTTTACGGACTGAGAGGACAGTCTTTTCTGTCTATCTCGGATATCTTCGGCGACCACCACTTCTATATTTTTACAGATCTTGTGAATACCATCGACCAGTCCAATATCCAGGTCAGCTATGCCTTCACCGGCAAGAGAATCGATTACGCCGCCGGAATCTTCCATTTCAAAAACCTGTATTATGACGATTACTCGAATTTTTATTTTTCCGACAGGGTTTACGGCGCCCAGGGATATGCGAGTTATCCATTTTCGAAATTCTCGCGGCTCGATCTGTATCTGACACAGTTGACGGTTGCCAGGAACAATTATCTTTTCCAGCCCAATAGCACAGCCAATATTCTTTCCACAAGCCTAGAATATGTAAACGATGCTATCATATGGGGCATTGTTGGTCCGGTGGCCGGCCAGCGATACAAGATAACGTTCGAAAATTCAATCAAGGCTGTAAACAGCGGTTTATCTTACAGGTCGATACAGTTTGATTTCCGCAAATACTGGTATTTCTGGGGTCGCTATAACATGGCACTACGTTTAGGCGGAGGAGGATCACGCGGTGCAGATACCAAAAAGTTTTACCTGGGCGGCTCATCAAACTGGATCGGACCAAAACAGGCCACTGATGATATATACGGTGTCCAGGACATATATGTAAATGAGATTATCGTTCCCTTAAGGGGGTATTCGTATTTCGAAGAGGTCGGGACCCATTACAGCATAGCTAATCTTGAGTTTCGCTATCCGTTTATAGATTATTTTAGGCTCCGATTCCCGCTGCCTATTACACTGCAGCAGGTGTCAGGAGCGATTTTCTGGGATATGGGAGCCGCCTGGAATTATAATAAAGAACTCCGCATCTTCGACGATCAAAAAGGTTTTCCTATCCTGGGGGGCGTAAAAGGCGGCTTCGGCTTTGGTGCACGCGCCAACCTCGGTATATTCGTTTTGAGAGTTGATCTCGCCTGGGCCACTAACTTATCCGAGGTCGCTCACAAGCCGGAGACGTATTTTTCATTTGGAGCAGAATTCTAATACGAGAAGAGTTGTTTCCTGTTGTTTAAGCCCCCTGTAAAACCCTCAAATGAATCCGGCAGTGTTTGTAATCCCCTGATGTATTGCGAATTGAGCCTCTATACGGAATTTGAATTGACATTCAACTGAATCAGGTTAGATTAGATCAGAGAAAGGCGATAGGACTTCTTTGAGTACACCATCCGTTTCAATAATCTCCGTAATAATCCCCCGTGGTTATCCGACCGAGGCTGTGAATTTGACTAATCCTGCCCATTCCCGGGCAACCGTCGCCGGCGGTATCAACTGCTTCGGTAATACGTTTCAACGATACTGTCTTGAAGGCAGAATACTTTATATAAGATAGGGAGGATCATGAAAATTCGAATCTTTTTTATAGCTATTTTGGTTATGCTTATGGCCATCCCGGCGGCCGGCCAGAATATCAAAACAAAGATGGCCCCGGATTTCAACCTGCCCGATATGGACGGCAAGCGAGTGACGCTGTCGGATAATTTCGGCGAAGGGCCGATTTATATATCGTTCTGGGCCACATGGTGCAGGCCCTGCCTGGAGGAGATGAAAATTCTCGAGGGGCTCTATAAAAAATACGGGGATCGGGGCTTCAGGATATTCGCTATTAATACCGAGGGGGCAAGAGCCAGAGCCAAAATCAAAAGCTTCGTCAAATCCAACGGTTTCTCCTTCGATATTCTAATAGATCGCGATGGAGAGGTTTTCCGCCGCAAATATAAGGGTTTTGCCATGCCGTTTTCCGTAATGACCGATCCGCAGGGCAAGATCATCTACTCGGCTGTCGGCTTCAAACCTGGAGATGAAGAACACATCGAGGAATTAATTCTACAACATCTTCCAAGGGTAGAAGATGACAAGAAAAAAAGCGGATCGGGAGAGTAGATGGGAAATGGCAGAGTTCTTTTTATAGTGGCTTTGACGGCGACCGCGATCGGTTCCGGATTCATTATTTCCCACCCTGCCCGCGCCCAGGACGATTACTGGTCTGTCTCTGCGGCCAACTGGATGCAATACTGGCACCAGAGGGATACAAAAGCAGATTCCCTCGAAAACCGCTTTATCGTCGATTTCAACTTCGGCGACTTCTATACCGGGGCGTGGTTCGAGGTCTTCGAACCGCACCGGCCGGATAGATCATATGAAAAAATAACTCAGAGATACTTTGGCTGGAATGCCGACAATCTCACCGTCCACGTGGGCAATTTTTACCAGGTTTTCGGCCGCGGCCTGACTCTGAACGCATTCTACGATGATGTCATAGACTTCGATAACAACCTTGATGGTGTAAAGGTCTCCGGCCTTTATGATTTCGCAGAATTCAGCGCCTTCTCGGCTCGAGGCTTGAATCTTTCAGGTGACGATATACAATATACCGTTCGGGGGGCCAGCGGGGCCGTTAATCCAATTTCTCCTTCGAGGTTCGGATTCTCCTATATAAGATTCAAGCAGGACGTTTTCATGAGCCTGGACCAATCCGCGAATATAAACATGACCTCTTTTTTCTCCGAAATCAACTATGGTCTTTTCGAGGCCTACGGGGAATATGCTTATAAAAGAGGCTTCGATCCATACGGGAACGATGTCGACGGCGACGGCACCTATGCCAGCGTCTCCATCTCTCAGGGGATAATAAACCTCCTGACTGAATACAAAAACTATATCAACCTGATATATCCGCAACCTCTCGGCGCCTTCAACAATCCGCCACCGGTGAGTCATCAGGGGAGAACGTTGACGTCTCTACAGGGGGCCTCAGGTGAAAGGGGTTATCAGCTCAGCGCGCTGATTGCCCCCAGTTTCGATCTGAACATGGATTTCTCGTTCTCAGAGTCTTTCGAACGCGGTGGTTCGAGGAAAAACTATCTATCCGAAAAATTCGCCGGGGTCCGCTGGCAGGCGTCGCAGGACCTCGTATTCAATTACCACTGGGACCGAATCGATCTAACGGGCGAAGACGAGATAGAAAACTATTTCGACGGGTATTTCTATATCGACCGAAACAACACCGTATCTCTTACAACTTATTCACGGCGCTTTATGATTGAAGGCAGCCAGCATTACCATGAAGATTATCTGACCCTTGGCTACACCAGAGGAAATCTGCTTCAACTGAACATCGGTGGTTCGACTACCAGCAAGCGTTTCAGATTCGATCCGAAGAAACTCGCCTTCGTCGAACTGATTCTTCGATTCAGGGACCACGAACTGATTATCTTCAACGGCGGCGAGAGAGGTGGTCTTATATGTTCATCGGGAATCTGTCAGACTCGTCCTACATTCGAGGGAACGAGGGTGATGCTATTTGCAAGGTTTTAGTTAACGAAGATCCCTGATATCCATGTTTAGAGAGTGTATACGGGAAATGATTGAAAAAACAGTTGCGATATCCATAATGCGTGTTATATTTATATGAGAGAAATTATAGTAAACCGTCGAAGGAGGTTAAATGATGAAAACGGCTAAAGCAACAGTCCTCATTACTGTGGCTCTGTTATTCTGCTTATCGGTTATGGCGGGAGCCACGCAGCGGTTTGTGCTCCTGGAGATGCAAACCAACACGTCGTGAGGCGGATGTTATCAAGCTGATCTGGTCTTAGATCAGTTGTGCAGGGATTACCCCGATCACTTCGTTGCAATACGCTATCATGCCTGGTGGCCATCAGCCGGTGATCCCTATTACCAATACAACATCAGCGAAAATAGAGCGAGAATCAACTATTATCCTCCCCACACCGACGGAAATCGCTACACGCCTTATTCCTGGATCGACGGAAATATAAGGTCCGGCTTCAACTACAACGCCTGGGGTTCCATGATCATGAACCAATATGATGTAGCGTCCCCCCTCGAAATACAATTGTCCGGCACTTACGACGATATCGATAAAAGCGGTGTTCTGAGTATAGATATCCTGGCGACCGACGAGATCGCCTACGATGAACTGCATATTATGATCGCCCTGACGGAATCAAATATTTTCTGGCGGGGACCCAATGGCACAGAATGGCATAACCAGACTATGAGAGATATGATCCCGGGCGCGACCGGTACAGTAATCTCGATATCCGAGGGCGAATCGATCCAGTTGAATCAGGAATTTTCATGCCCCGATCCCATTTCCACAAGGGGCAGCCAACTGGTTGTTTTCGCACAAGCGCCACAAGGTCTGGGCCGTGAGGTTCTGCAGGCCGCCAAGATCAGGATCGACGATCTCACGGAGACGGGGATCGAGGATGAAATCGAGATTCCGGGGAGTATCGCTTTAGGACAGAATTACCCCAATCCCTTCAACGCCGAGACGATGATCGATTTCCAGACGAACGGCGGAGCAGTTTCCCTGGAGGTTTACGATCTTACCGGCGCCCTGGTGAGGACTCTAATCGACGGCTCCCTCGAAGCAGGGCATTATTCGGCTACCTGGAACGGTCTCGATGACAACAACAATGATGTGGCATCGGGTGTCTATTTCTACCGCCTGAGCGGCGCCGACAGCGAACAGGTGAAGAGGATGACCTTACTGAAGTAAATTGTATCTTAAAATTATAGAGTTTATGCCCTCCCTGTATCACAGGGAGGGTATTTTATTGAGTCCATATTAATAGATTGGACATCGGATATTCACTACGAGCTATTTCAGGATCGTGGCTTTTGCCGTTTGCGAAACACCATTTCCGGAGAGCCTGAAAAAATAGACTCCGGACGGCCATTCGTCGCCGTCCCACTGCACTCCATAGCTCCCTGCATCAAACGTGCCCTTAAGAATACATTCCAGCCGCCTGCCCAACTGATCGTAAACGTCAAGAGATAAAGACGTCCTCTCCGATAATGAGAATTCGACGGTGGCTTCGGGATTGAATGGATTCGGGAATATTCTATCGAGGCTGAACGTCGTCGGCGCCTCCGGGAATCCGCCATCATCTATCCCGGTGGCGTCGCTGAGAAGCAAAATGATAAACGAGTCGTTATCGCCTAAAAAGACATTCCTTCCCCTGGCGAAAATGCCTTTGGCGTTACCCGGACTGAAATAGGTGGCAATCTCATATGGAACTGAAGGATTGGCAATCGAATAGGCTATGACCCCCGTCGAATCGGCGGCCACATACATCAGAGTATCGCTCACCGCAACATCGTTTACATAGTCGGGCGTATCGACCGTTGAGACCAGCTGGAGATCGGCGGGATTCGCAATCGACAGAATCTGGACTCCCGCGAGACCATCGCTCAGAAAAAGATGACCACCGGATCCGGTAACATTGAAAGCATCCCCCGGTGAAAGATAAGTATCGACCAGTTCCGGCGAGGCCGGATCGGATATATCGAAAGCCAGGAGGCCATCGGGATAGTCAGCGACATAGATATAGTCGCCGCTTCCCCACACGCCCGTAGCCAGACCGCCTGTCGGTTGGGTGACCAGATACTGCGGATTTAACGGAAACGAGATATCTATTATCGCCAGACCCATATTGAAATCCGCAAGAAAGGCGTAGTCCCCCTTGACGAAAACATTGTAGGTGATCCCCGGTGAATCCCAGGTCGAGAGGTAGGCGGGCGAGACAGGATCAGCGATATCGAAAATCGCCATACCCCGGCTCCAGTCGGCTACCAGGGCCAGGTTTCCCGAAACATGCACCGAATTCGAAAGTCCGGGAGTATCATATCCGGATATTTGTTGCGGCTGCCACGGGTCACTGATGTCGATAACCGACAGCCCGGCATCCCAATCTCCCAGGTACGCGTAATCGCCGACGACAAATATGTCATGAGGACTGCCTTCGGTTATGATCGATCCCTGATGATTGAGTTGCCATTGGGCCATGACCGGCGAACACCATATCGCTATCATGAGCCCCGCAAGAATGGAGATAGATTTTGCATTTGTCTTGCCCATTAGGAATTACCCCAACAATATAAGGCAAATTCTATGCCCGGCCAACCGGCTTGTTTGATGCTCATAAACTGCTTGCCCCCATGCTAAGTTCGTCTACTTCAATAGATAAAAAAACACATTGCCGGTCTAAATCAAGATAATTCGACGCTGACCCTATAAAGAGTGCAACGCCTTGCATATATAATCACAGAAGAAATCACTATTTTCAAATGATGGTTTTCCTGTCTTCGCGGTGTCACGGATTCGGAAAATTGCCCGGTGCGGTTGGAGAAGTTTCTGCCATCCAGAGACGGACCCGGGCGTTCCGAATCGAGGTTTTAAATTCAGCGAATAATCCATTATACTCGGCATACGGCTGTCTATAGCCGTTTGGCGGATTCCTCCGTAAGATAAGCTCTGTAAATCAGACCTCCCGACCCGGAATTCCGCATCATCTCCTGCAGCCCGGGGATTTCATGGGGGTAAACGACCTTCGCCTCTCTGATCTCCCTTTTGTCTACGGGTTCGATTTTCCCGCCCGTATAGCGGGCAGTGAAAATATACGACGTCCAATCGAGTGATTCCTCGGGCGAATGGAAGCGGACGTTTATTCGCAAAATATATCTCTCCAATTCGATATCAACACCGGTCTCCTCAAGCGCCTCTCTTCTGGCGCCTGCCTCGAAATCCTCGCCTCTATGAACGCCGCCGGATGGTGCACGGTATAGCCCCGGCGGATAGAACGGTTTGGCTATAAAAATGTAGCCGTTCCCCTTCTTGATATACAGCGTAATATCATGGGCACGTCCTTCTTTCATGCTGGCCCTGACAATAGCGAGCTCGTCGCCCGTCATTTCCTGCGTTTTGTCCAGGCAATCAGGTTTGCCGTAAAGCTTCTCTATTTCTTCCATCTGGGACGAGATGAAACTCACAGGGCCTCCAGCTCGCTTTCTATGAGTTGCTTCTGGTATAGTCGAGCATAGTGGCCACCGGTCGCGAGAAGATCATTATGTTTCCCTCTTTCGACGATCTTTCCATCCGACATTACAAAGATCACATCAGCGCCCTTGATGGTAGAAATACGATGCGATATCATGAAAGTTGTCCTGCCTTTTAAGATCTGCCTGAGGTTGGTGAGAATTTCTTCCTCGGTATGTGTATCAACCGACGAAAAAGCATCATCCAGAAGGAGCACTCGCGGGGCCGATGACAGCGCCCTGGCCAGCGCCGTTCTCTGTTTCTGCCCGCCGGAGAGAGTTATGCCGCGTTCACCAAGAAGCGTATCGTATTTATGGGGAAAATCTTCAATCTCTCCTGCGACGCCTGCTGCTACGGCAAATTCCGTCACCGACTCCAGGCTCCGATCGTGATTGCCGTAAGCGATATTGCTCTTTATCGTCTCCGAGAAAAGAAATGTCTCCTGCATCACCGGTACGATCTGTGAGCGGAGCGAGTGAAGATCGTAGTCGTTAATATCGATATCGTCGATCAAGATCATGCCACGCTCGACCGGATAAGCCCTCATCAGAAGCGAAATCAGGGTAGTCTTCCCGCTCCCCGTTCTCCCGATTATGGCTGCGTTTGTCCCGGGCGTGATTACCACGTCAATTCCTTTCAGGACTTCCGCGGAATCATAAGCAAACCGCAGATTCTTTAACTCGATTTTCCCCTCTATTTTCCTGGATATCGCTTTTTTGATATTTTTAATGATGGGCCGAGCGTTCAAGATCTGCTCGATTCTCGACAACGACGCCTTTCCTCTCTGGTAAAGACCGACTACCCATCCCAGGGCCGCCATGGGCCAGATCAAAAGCGATAGATAAGCGGTGAAAGCAACGAAGTCTCCGAGTGTAATCGACTCTGAAATCACGGCTTTGCCACCGAACCATAAAACCATGATTATAGCAGTTCCGCTGAAAAGAACGATGGCAGGGAAAAACATTGCCCAGACTTTGACCATGGACATGTTCTTCTTTACATAGTCGAGATTGAGAAGTGAGAAATCCTCTATCTCAGCGTTCTCCTGTACATAAGCCTTCACGACCCTGATTCCGGAAAAGCTCTCCTGAGCGCGTGCCGTTATTGTGGAGTACTGCTCTTGAATCTTCGTATATCGTCTGTTAATCTCGCGGCCCAGGAAAAATACAAGGATGGTAATCACGGGCATCGGTATCATGGAAAGAAGAGTCAGCTTCAGGCTGATTTTTATCATCAGCGATAGCGCCAGAGTAAGGGTTATGGCGGTGGAGCAAAAATACATGATTCCGGGCCCTAACATGCTTCGCACCGAGTCCAGGTCGTTGGTGGCACGAGCCATTATATCCCCTGTGAGTGTTTTATTATAGTAAGGGCGATCGAGAGTCAGCAGGTGGGCGAAGAAATCGTTTCTGAGATCGTATTCGATTTTCCGCGAGGAAACAATCATGGTTTGTCGCATGAAGAATCTGAATATTGCTGAAATAAGAACAACGGCGATGATTGCCGCCGCATATCGAACCAGGCCGCCTGGAGTTACTCCGCTCTCCAGAGCATCGAATGCGTCTTTGAGAATCCACGGAGCGGCCAGCATGAAAACGCTCGTCATGGCTACCGAAAACACTCCCGCGATCCAGAGCTTCTTGTATTTGAGCATATACGGGCGAAGAACCCGCAGCGATCCGCTGTTATTCTTTCTCATACCAAACCATAAAATCCTATGTTGAGCTCAAAGTCAAGATGATCCTTGAGGGTCTGAAGCCGCTGCATATCCTGGTCAGTCAATCAGGCACCATTTATTTTCTTATCTTTCTGCGCTATGTAGATCCCGATCAAAATGACAACCCCCGAAACAATACTCCCCCCGGAAAGCCTCTCCCCGATCAGGAAGTATGCCAGGCCGGCGGTTACGACGGGCTGGAGGTTCATAAATACCGCCGCTCTCGACGGTTCAATATGTTTGATTGTCCAATACCACAGGGTATAGGCTATTACGGATGTTAGAATCCCGGTATAAGCCACCCCGCTCCAGCCAATCAAGCCGACGTTGGAATAATCGAAATTGAGGGCCAGATAGATACCCACGGGGAAGTAGAGAACCGTCCCTAAGATGAGGGATGTCGATGTGACAGCCAAAGCGCCACGTCTTTTTACCAGAGGTCGCCCCACTACGGTGTAAGTCGCCCAGGACCAGACGGCTATCATAGTGATGGAATCGCCGAAAAGATAATCGAGCTTAAGCGTTATTCCTTTTTCTATAAAGAAGGTGGATACGCCGATCAGAGCAATGATTATCCCCAGTGTTTTCCTGCGGGATACGGTTTCTTCACCGCGCCAGACCGAGAGCAAATATATCCATACGGGAGTCGTGGCAAATAGCAGCGCCGGATGGGTCGGTTGAGTGTAGTTAAGGCCGTACAGAAACATGCATTGATTCAGCGGGATGGCCAGTAATCCAAGAAAAATAAGAAGCGGCCATTCGGATTTGCGAAACGTCAAATAATCCCGCCGCAGAATATTAAGCCCAAGGAATACGAGTGATGCCAGGCAAAATCGGTAGAAGGCAAAAACTAAGGGAGCGATTTCGCTCATCGCTCCCTTGGCTACAAGATAGGTACCGGATGCGATCAGCGTAAAGACGGCTATCGCTGCATACACCGATCTGCCTGGCGAACCGGCCGAGTCTATCTCACTGTGCAGGTTTTCTCTCCCAGTTTGACACCGCCGGCTGCAACCACCTCAACAACCCACTGGCCGTCCCATTCCGCCGGAATAACCTTGGAGCTCCATACCCTGTTGCGAGTGTATCTTATGGGCAGTTCCACCCTGGCCTTCTCCTCGCCATTGAGGTACCAGACGTGCTCAACCGTTGTCTCCTCGCCCTCATTCATGACATTGCTCCAGAAAAAAATCTTGCCGATATCCATTGTAAACTCTGAAGCTTCACCCACCGGTTCTCTTTCCTCGACACCGGTACAGAACGTCATGCTTTTGATCGAAAGGGGCAACTCTACTACCGGCGTTTCGCTCACGTCCTCGGTTTGCTCCGTTGCCTCCTCGGCCACAGCCTCTTTCGTTGTATCCTGGGGCGCTGCAGCCTGAGCAAAAACCAGCGAAACAGAAACCACCGGGATCAGCAACGATAACAACACAATTTTCATAGCTCCCTCCCTTAAAAGGTTATCAGGTTTTCTTTAAATTCAGGGGTCTCAGGTTCATTACCGACGTCCAGGCGATATCGCTCTGTTTCAAAAGATATAAGACCGAATCCGCCACATCTTCCGGGCGTAGAATCCCCGGCTTCGATGCTTTCTTATCATGGGGGCTGCCGCCTCCGAAATGGGTGGCGGTAGAGCCGGGCAGGATAATCGATACCTTGATATTGTGCTCGCGAAGCTCCAGGCCGAGCGATTCCGAGAATCCCAGAAGGCCGTACTTGGTGGCGCAATATCCCGCGTAACCGGCGATGGGGGTCTGCGATGCCCCTGAACCTATATTGATTATATACCCCGATTCTTGCCGAATCATTTCCCTTGCCGCAAGCCGGGATAAAAGGAAAACAGCCCTTAGATTAACTGCATACATCCTATCCCAATCTGCAATATCCGTGCTTGCCACATTGCTATTAATGCCTAATCCGGCATTATTTATCAGGACATCGATCCCCCCGAGAAACTCGAGTCCTCCTGCAAACATCCTGTCCAGCTGCAAATCGTCGGCGAGATCAGCCGGGGCAAAATCGACATCCGCGCTATTTCGAGACAGGTTCGATGTCAATCTCTTCAAGGACGCTTTGTCCCGGGCGGTCAGGAATATCTTAACTCCTTCCGATGCCAGCCTCTCCGCAATTGCCGCCCCCATGCCCCTGGACGCCCCCGTTAGCAACACCCTTTTATTTTTCAAATTCATCTTCGCCTCTAAGTATTACATATTCAATCCCCTCGCTTTTCAGTTTCCCCAATGCCCTCTCCGGAAGCTTGACCTTGACCTTCAATACCCCGTCGTCGGAGACACTGTCGAGCAGATGCCCGAGCGAACTTACCAGACTCAGCTTATGGCCATGATCCGGCTCGATTCTGGCCACAACGGTAACTTTCGAGGCCTCCATCAAGTTATCCAGATCCGCCCGGATCTTATTCATACCATCACCGGTAATGGCCGAAACAAACCGCGATCCCGGGTATCTCACCAGAAGAGACCGAAACAGATCGGGATTGTTTTTTTTATCTATCTTATTGAACACGTTCATCAATTGAATATCGCCGCATCCGATCTCATCAAGGATAGCGTTAACAGCGGCAATCTGCTCTTCGAAATTGTGATCGTGGATATCTATTACATGCAATAGCAGATCGGCCTCCGAGGCCTCCCGCAGCGTTGACTTAAATGAAGCTATGAGAGACACCGGCAAACGCTTGATAAATCCGACGGTATCGGATAATAAAATCTCATTGCGGCCGGAGAACTTGACGCGTCTGGTTGTGGAATCCAGTGTGGCAAACAGGTAATCCTCGGCTAATATGTCCTCTCCGGTTAGAGCGTTAAATATGGTTGATTTGCCGGCATTTGTATATCCCACGAGGCAGACTTTGAAAAGTCCGGCGCGTTCTTTGCGTTGAATTCGACGTTCACCCTCAATTCCTTCCAGTTTCCTTTTGAGATCCAGAATCCGTTTTCGCACCAGCCGCCTGTCCGTCTCAAGCTGAGTCTCTCCCGGCCCTCTGGTGCCGATCGAGCCTTCTTGTCGCTCGAGATGCGTCCAGCCCCCGGCAAGTCTCGGGAGGAGATATTCCAGTTGCGCCAGTTCAACCTGCACCTGTGCCGCGCGTGTCCTGGCGTGGATCGCAAATATATCGAGAATCAAGCCGGGCCTGTCGATTACCTGCCGTGAGAAGCTCTTTTCCAGATTCACCTGCTGCGAAGGCGACAATCTGGTATCAAATACGACAATATCAGCGTTCTTGTTTTCGACCAGCGATGCCAGCTCTTCCACTTTGCCGCTGCCGATCATGGTGGCGGCGCTGAAACGATCTACGTATTGAACGACCCGACCGACCACTCTGGCGCCGGCCGTTCTGCAGAGGCTTACAATCTCATCCAGCGGATAATCATCGCAGCCGGCCACGGCGGTCTTCTTGAACACGCCCACAACGATAGCCCGCTGTCTTATCTTTTTTGGCCGAATGTTTTCGAAAAAAGACTTCAACCCTTAGCTTTTTCCTCGATCAGCCGATACAGCGAAACGGCTTTTTTCTTGCTCATGTTTCCCGACGGCAACGATAGGATCTCGATCTTCATGTAGGCATCGGGGGTATCGATCTCAATAATTATGCCCGGTGCGACCTCCCGGGAGGGTTTGGCTGGTAGATTGCCAATAAATACCATCGATGATATAATCGCCTCGCTTGCCAGCGACCGGCTCTTAAATATCCTGGCGGCAGACAGGAATTTGTCCAGCCGCATTACAGCCTCTTATCTATATAAAGTTCCGCAGAGATGCGGTTCAGCATCTCTTCGAGCTGTCTTCTGGTCTTATCTCTCTTAGCCATCTCCTCGAGGGTGTCGTAATCCTCGTCGAGATCGATAGGGCTCGATGGCCGCTTTTCTTCTAAAGTGATTAAATGATACCCGAATTCGCTTTTGACGGGTTTCGATACCTGCCCTATCTCCAGATCGGTCAGCGCTTCTATGAATCCAGGCAGGAGGTCCCCGGCGGCATACCACCCCAACTCCCCGCCCGAATCCCGAGAGTTTTCATCGTCGGAATGAGTCTTTGCCAGCTCAGCGAAATCCGTCCCATCGATTAAAAGCTGATAAAGGCTATCCGCCAAAATGAGCTTAAGAGCCAGATCCTCTTCCGAAGGAATCACCCGAACCAGGACATGGCTGGCTCTCACCCTGTCCCCTTTACGTCCGGTGCCTTTAATGACATGAAATACAAACGGAGATTCCACGACTTCGGAGATCTGCCCGGCCTGCAAGCCAAAAGCAACATTTTCGAATTCGGGGACCATTTCGCCGCGGGAAAACCAGCCCAGATCTCCACCCTCGGAACCCGATGGATCATCTGAATAAGCTTTCGCCAGAAGAGCGAATTCTTCTCCCTCGATCGCCTTCTGCCG
>CBDVBL010000009.1:0-14877 GCA_965372205.1 uncultured bacterium | reverse complement strand
ATTGCCCACCAACTCTATAAACCTTTTATGAATCTGATACGGGTTTTTCATGATCTCGATGTAATCGAGGGGGGTGTCTTCATTGCGGCTATTTTTATAAAGAGGAGTCAATTCCTTTACCAAAATTCCAACATTTTCATGGATAGCTTTCCTTTTAGTTAATAAAGTTTGCATTTCTATTTCTGCTTTATTGTCAAACTCCGGAAGAACTTTCTCTTTAAGACTTGATGGACCGGCAGCAGAATATTTTTTTACTTTCCCAGGTTTCGATATACATAACCCTTTATCCAATAATTTCTCGAGTGCCTCATAAGTGTTGGCACGGGGAATTCCCGCTAACCTTGAGATTTCAGAAACTGTCAAAACATCCTTTTTCAAAAGGGACAAATAACTTCTTGATTCATGGTCAGTTAAGCCTAATTCTCGAAGTCTTTTAATAGTGATGGCATTGTCCACACTAACTCCTTTAGTGTTGTTGTAATTTATTATATTACTACTACTACAATAATATGCTTTTAGAATTGAGCTTGTCAAGTAAAAAATGAGGTTTTTTTGCGAAAATTTTATAGCGGCGCAGGGACTCGAACCCCGGACACGAGGATTATGATTCCTCTGCTCTAACCAGCTGAGCTACGCCGCCATTCATCTTCATTGTCGGACAAACGTCTTTACAGGCCAGATCTAATTTATCCCGGTGTTAACTGTTGTCAAGTTAAATTGGAATCCATGATAAGTGAATTTCACTTGACAAACAAGCAATCTATTAATATTATTAAATAGGAGTGACGTATGTTGCGTAGGGTATCGGGTGATCAGGCCCCGCCAGGCAGATCTTCATTGCTCTGCAAGCAGAGATTAGCTTTACGCATGCGCACTGTTTTTGGGAGATATGAGATAAATTCCCGGGAGGCCGGATATGAATGAATTCAATAACGGGATCTCGCGCCGAGGGTTCATCGGGACCATAACAGGGGCTACCGCAGTGGCCCTCCTGGGCATCGATCGAACTGCCATAGCGGATCGTATGCCTGATCAAGGATTGATTACCGATTATGTCGGTCGCCTCTGCTACAATGAAAACCCCCTGGGGCCTTCACCGGAAGCTATCGAGGCCATACAGAACGAGGCCGAGATGGCTCACCGTTATCCGGATTGGTTTGCAGAATCTCTGGCTGCGAGATTGTCATCCCGTTTCGACATAGACGCCAGCAAAATCATCTGCGGCGCCGGGGCCACGGAGATTCTTCGCCTCTGCGCCATGGCTTTCAGCGAGCCCGGATCCAACGTGATCGTTCCTAACCCGTCCTACGGCCAGTTCCCGGCCGATTGCCAGTTCTTCGGAGCTTCTGCCAGGTATGTCGATCTTGACGACAATCATCGGGTGGACCTTCAGGCCATGAGGGAACGGGTGGATTCGGATACCACGGCGATTTGTATCACCAATCCTAACAATCCAACGGCGACCGTCGTCGATCCTTCAGAACTATCCGATTTTGTCGATGACCTGCCGGACGACGTCGTGATGATCGTTGATGAGGCTTATCATGACTATATAACTGATGACGATTATCCCTCGGCCATTGAATTGGTTCGGTCGGGCAAGAAGGTGGTTGTGGTTTGCACGTTCAGCAAGGTTCATGGACTGGCCGGGGCGCGAATCGGTTATGCTGTCGGCCGGCAGTCAGCCATAAGCTCGATGCGGTCTTTTCATATATTTGCCACCGTCTCACGGCCGTCGCTTGAAGCTGCCAAGGCATCATTGGATTCGCATCAGCATATAACAGACACCATCGATCTGGCAAATCAGACCAAAGAATATTGTTTTGGCGAGTTCGACCGCATGGGTCTTTTATATATTCCCTCGGAAACCAATTTTTTCATGGTGGATGTCGATCGTGATGCCGGCTGGGTTAGCGGCCAATTGGCATCGAGAAACATCTACGTTCGCACGGGCTGGGGGATGCCGCAACATCTCAGGGTTTCCACCGGGCTCATGGATGAGATGGTGGATTTCATCGAGGCGATCGAGGATATCTTAAACGAGTTGGGGGCCGGAGGCGAGCCACCGAAGCCGCGATTCACAGAGCTATTTCAGGCCTATCCGAATCCCTTCAATTCATCGACACAAATACGAATCTACCTCCCGAAAACAGCCAATACCAGCCTTGAGATTTTCGATATAAGGGGTCGGCTGGTGAGAAAGCTCGCAAATAGGGTACTCGGTGCCGGAGAACATTCCTTTGTCTGGAACGGCACGGATTACAACAATAAATCTGTATCATCGGGATCTTACTTCTACCGCCTGACATCCGGGGATGATGTATTAACGAGGAGGATGCTGTTGATTAAGTAGACTCGTTGTCAATAGATGTTCATGAAGATGTTGCTGCTTAAATAATTCAGAATAGAAAAGTCATTAATTCAATCCAGACTCTTATCAGGCCTGGATTTCTAAAGCACCTAGTATTATTGCATATCAGCATATGAGAGTAGTTCGAGTTTTGATAACCGGCCAGCCCGGCTGCGGCAAGACGACCTTGATTAAAAATGTCGCCCGCTCACTATCTGTACCGTTTTGCGGGTTCTTTACAAACGAGATCCGTCACGGCGGAAAGCGGGTGGGATTTGAGATTGAGTCCTTTGCCGGCGATAAAGCCGTGATGTCGCATATCGATATCAAATCACCGTATCGCGTGGGCAAATACGGAGTTGACATTGAATCCATGGAGAGAATTGCCGCTTTTGAGATCGAGATCGCCCTCTCTGAAAACAGGCTTCTGATTGTCGATGAGATAGGCAAGATGGAACTTTTCTCACAAAGATTCAAAGACTTGATCTTGAAGGTATTTCAGGCGGATATTCCATTTCTGGGCACCATCCTGTATAAACCACACCCCTTTTGTGATGGTCTAAAAGACTCGCGTGGTATAAGGCTACTGACGTTGAGAATGAGCGAATATGACAAAACCTATGGTAAAATCATCAAGTGGCTGGAGAATATCCAGTAGCATTAAACCGTGTAAAAACCACCCATAAATTTGTTGACGATCTGGCAATCACCCCCTAATTTAATATCGTGGCGCAGAAATCAGAAATACTGATTGTCGATGACGACAAGGCGATAATAGACTCTTTATCTTCTCTATATAAGGATAATGGCTATATTCCGACCGGAGCGCGAACCGGCAATGCGGCCCTGGAGCTTGCCGCCGATGATCATTTCGACCTGATCATCCTCGATCTGGAGCTGCCGGATATAGACGGGATTGAACTTCTCAGGATGCTGAAGTCGCAGAAGATAGCCGCCCCGGTCATAATCGTATCGGGCAAAGCGACCATAGGTAAGGCTATAGAGGCGACCAGGCTGGGCGCCTTCAACGTGATCGAAAAGCCTCCCGACCCGGGCCAGCTGTTGCTCGATTCGAAAATTGCTATCAAGCAGAGAGCCCTGGAACTGGAAGTTGTCAGGCTCCGGCGATCATTACTCTCGCATAACGAAATCGTCGGCGATTCGGAACCCACAAAATCTTTACGTGAGAAACTGGGGCGGATCGCCGGCAGTGATAGCAGGGTCTATATCCTCGGAGAGCCGGGCACTGGTAAGGAGCTGGCCGCCCGCTTCCTGCATTATTCATCCCGGCGTGCCACATCGCCTTTCGTGGCGGTTAACTGCGCCGCCATTCCGGGAGAGCTTTTCGAATCCGAGCTTTTCGGCCACGAGCGGGGAGCTTTCACCGGAGCGGTGGCCAGACAGACAGGCAAATTCGAATCGGCCGATGGCGGTACCGTCTTCCTCGATGAGGTCGGCGAATTGCGGCCCGATCATCAGGCCAAGCTGCTCCGCGTTATCGAGGCATCTTCCATACAAAGAGTGGGATCGTCTAAAGAGATCAAGGTCGATGTCCGGGTGGTGGCGGCATCGAACAAAGATCTGCAGAAACTGACTCATGAGGGGAAGTTCCGCGAGGATCTCTATTTTCGTTTGAATGTTATACCTGTATTCGTGCCCCCTCTTCGTGAGCGGCTCGATGATATCCCGCTTTTGGCCCGGCACTTTCTCGACGATCTCGGTTATGGCCGTATGCGGTTCGACCCGGGAGCAATAACTGCATTATCTACCTACGACTGGCCAGGGAACATACGTGAACTAAAGAATATAATAGAGCGAACCGCCGCCTTAAACTACAGTGATATCATATCCGCCGCCGACATTCGAGAAGCGTTAGCCGGCGCCCAGGGTGGACGCGATTACGCCAAGCCGGAGCCTGTCGCGAAACCACTCTCTCTACGAGAGCATACCACGCGGTATGAGAAAACACTTTTAGAGGAAGTTCTCCGCGAAGCCGACGGCAACATCACAAAGGCTGCCAGAGTCTTAAAGATGGATCGTGGTAACCTCTCCAAGAAGCTGAAGAATTACGGGCTGACAGGTAAATGAACGGAAGTTAGATGGCGAAGAAGAAAACGGATCCCCGCATCGCCCTTCTAATCGAAATCCTCGACCAGGCTTTCGAAAAGCAAGCCTGGCACGGCACCAACCTTCGCGGCTCCATCAGGGGGCTTTCCATAAAACAACTGCTCTGGAGGCCGTCGCCGAAGAGGCACAACATCTGGGAGATAGTTCTTCATACCGCCTACTGGAAATACGCCGTCCACCGGCGGCTGACCGGCGGCGATAAAGGCTCGTTCACTCGAAGCCCCAGCGACTGGCCGCGCATTCCCGATCGTCCCGATAGCAAAGCCTGGAAGCTCGATCTGGCCTTATTGACAGACCAGCACAAGCTCCTGCGCCGGGCGATCATTGATTTCCCCGCGTCGACGCTGTATTCACCTCCGCCGAAATCAAAATTAAAATATGTCCATCTGATATACGGTATCTCTTCGCATGATCTCTACCACGCCGGCCAGATACAATTGTTGAAAAGAATGCAGAAATAGCGTCGGGAAAGGGTTCCCGACGGCACTCTAATGAAAGATGGATCTCCGCTTTCGCGGAGATGACAGATTAGAAACTGCGTCATTCCCGTGAAAATGCATCGCATCTGTAGGACGGGCATCTATCTTCGTAGGACAGGAAAAACTTTATCTTGTGAGAGGATGCCCTCACCTCTCCGGCAGCAGCTTCCCCGGATTGAGTATCCCTTTCGGGTCGAAGACCTTTTTAATCTGTCGCATCAATTCGATTTCGACATCGCTTAAGGCCAGCGGCAGATAATCCTTCTGCACCCAGCCAATACCATGCTCGCCGGAGATGGAGCCGCCCAATATCACCACCTCGCGGAAGAGCTCCTCGATAACGTGCGGCAGTTTATTTTTCCAGTCGTCGTCGGAGATATCTTTCTTGATGATGTTGACATGGATATTGCCATCACCGGCATGGCCGTAGGAAATGGTCAGGATACCGTATTTTTTTGAGATGGCCCCTATTTTTTCGACCAGCTCCGGCAGGCGGGCGCGGGGCACAACCGTGTCTTCTTCCTTATATATGGCGATATCCTTAACGGCCTCGCCGATATTGCGCCGCATCTGCCACATCTCGGCCTGTTTTTCCGGGTTGTCGGCTACGAAGACATCGACGGCATCATGCTCTGCGCAAATCTTGCCGATTTTCTCGGCCTGTTCATCGAGCACATCCTCCCGGTCGCCATCGATCTCGAACAGTAGCAACGCCTCCGCATCGGAATGAGGAAACTTCTTTTCCAGCTTTTCCTCGGCCGCCTTGATGGCCGCTTTTTCTATGAACTCCGCCGCCGACGGTATAATCCTGGCCATGAAAATCTGCGTCAACGCGGTGGCCGCCTTGCCCAGGGAATCGAACGGCGCCAAAAGCGTTCGTTTATAGCGGGGCAGGGGCAGAAGTTTCAGGATGATCTCAGTCACGATACACAGCGTTCCCTCCGAGCCGACGATCAACTGGGTGAGGTTGTAACCGGATACGTTTTTCAAAAGCTTCCCGCCGGTTTTGAATACGCGGCCGTCGGGTAGAACGCAGGTCAGCCCATAAACGTAATCCTTGGTGACCCCGTATTTTAAAGCGCGCGGCCCGCCGGCGCACTCGGCGATATTCCCGCCCATGGTACACGATTCTTTCGATGCCGGGTCCACCGGATAGAACAGCCCCTCCGCCTCTACCGCTTCGTGCAGATCCTGGGTGATCACACCCGGCTGGACGGTGACCATTAGATTTTCCTTGTCGATCTCCAGTATCCTGTTCATCCGCTCGATTGATAATGATACGCCGCCGTAAACCGGCAATGCTCCTCCTGATAGGCCGGTGCCGCCGCCACGGGGGGTTACCGGGATGTTGTTTTCATGACAGATTTTCATAATCTCTGAAATCTCTGCGGTGGAGGATGGTTTGATCACCACGTCCGGGTAAAAGCTCAAATCCTCTGTCTCGTCATGCGAATATGGCTCGAGATCAAATTTATCCAGGTGGACATTCTTATCGCCTACAATGCTCTTGAAGGTCTCTACTATTTCGGGTGTGATCTTATTGAATTCGGAATCTTTCAATGCAAATCCTTATCCTGCAAATCGCTTTTTCAAGCAATGCCATAACTTATATTCGTCATCAGTCACGGTCAAGGTGATTTGTCTTGACAATATCCCGGTCCGATCACAAAATGAGCGGCAATATGATCTATCAGGAGCAAAATTTAATTCTATCGGTTTTGACTGAATAATGACAAGGATTGCGCCGGCCATATTAATAATTACGCTACTCATATATACCGTCTCATTTTCTCAATCAGATGAAAACCGACTATCACTCGAGGATATCCTGCTAAAAGCGGATTCAGTTTCAAACCTGAATGATTCGCTGCTTGCGGATACAAAATATAGCTATAAGTCCCTCTTGGTTGTCAACAGGATCGATGGCGACGGGGATATCGAGAAATCTGATACGACTATCGCAATTATCACCAGACTTGGTGATGAGGAACTCTCACGCGAGGTAATTTATTCGTCAAATGCCGACGAGGGGAGAAGGATGAAAAGGCAGGAAAGGAAAATTTCTTTTGCTCCTGACAATCCCGACTACGAATTTTCCTTGACCGATTTCGATGAAGCCTCGTATAAGATTGCGATCGTTCCCAGGGCATCGCCCCCTGACGAAGGTGATTACGAGGGAACAGTCGAGATAGATGCGCAGAGTTTTTTTATCAAAAGAATAGACCTTGAGGTGCCGGACCCGGAGGGCGCTATGGATGAGTATGCAATCGATTTGAACTTTAAGCCCCTGGAGGGAGGGCTTGTGGTTCCAACCGATATGCTGATGAGCGGGTTCGTGAAAGCGTTGCTCGGTATCGTTAAGGTCAGGTTCACCGGCGAAATCCGGTTTACCGATTATAGGATCCTGGAGTAGATCCGCAACGGACGAAGCCTTTCTCAAATGACAACGGAATATGGGCAGGCGGTAACGCCTGCCCTTTAGTATTTCCATTTTGGTCGGTATAAACGAATTTCACGATGTTTTTTGAGCACTGCCAGAATCTAATCGAGACCGATTTTTCTGCCCTTTAAGAAGCTTTTCATATGTGAGCGCAAAACCGCGGGATCGGTCGATGCCAGCCGACGTGCCGTATGCTCGGTCCAGCTATATTCATCATCGGAAACATCCCTGCCGTCGGGCGACTGCACCTTTCGGCGGGCGCCCTCATATAAGCCGGTGGCTTTTATTTCACTATCATATGAGGCCAATAACCTTTCGAGATCGCTATCATCGTATTCCTCGTTATGGACAACCAACTCCCGCGGGAGCCGCGGTTTGATTATCGGCTCGTGATCGGGCCAGCCGAGGCAAATCCCCATCAGTGGAAAAACCTTATCCGGAAGCTTCAGCAGTTCGCAGATCTCATCGGGATTATTACGGATACCCCCGATCATACAGACCCCCAGCCCGGACGCCTCCGAGGCCACCAGTATATTCTGCGCCACCAACGCGGAATCGACGACCGCCAGCACGAACGTCTCGATATATCTATCATTGATCTGATAATTTCTCATCCGGCACATTTGATCGAGCCTGTAGAGATCAGGGCAGACGGCCAGGAAGACCGGGCATGACGCTACCCACGGCTGATCTCCGCAGTAATGCGCCAGTTTAGATTTCTTCTCTTTATCCTTCACCACGATTATGGAGTATGCCTGTATATTCGATGATGTCGGCGCCTGCCGGGCGGAATCGATAATGTTGTTCATTAGGTCATCCGGTATAGGGTCCGGTTTGTATTTACGTATGGAGCGGTGGGAGCTGAGTATTTTGAAGATGTCTTTCATATCTTTTTCAATATTTCGCGGTAGGGGTTCAATATATTGAACCCTTTAAAATCATTGGAATTCGGTGTGCTTGTATTCTCGTGTCTTAAACCCAAAATTTTTCAATTGACTATGGAGTAATTTATTATGAATCCAGACCGCACTTATAGTATAAACTCCATCGCAACGGCTTTCTCGTATTTGTGATCCACTAAAAGAAAGCCTGAAATCGGAAATTCCGGATTTGACAAAACCTTCCACACTGGCAATGGCAAAGTGCCCAGGACGAACCTCGCATCCTAATTGTCCCTCCCATTTATAATTACCCTCCCGTTCTAATTTGCCCTCGAAGTTAATTATTAGAGAATCATATAAGCCATCACCATCGATATCCAGTTCATTTATGCTATATTTTCCGGTTATAAAGATCGGGCCGCGTTCGAAATCCTGAAAATCGTATTCTTTTGTCGTATAGACATTTTCGATCGAATCTATTGACGGAATATAATCACAAGAATCAGAAAAGGTAAGCCTTTTAACAAGATAAGGCCCGTCCACCCCGTGCTCGAATATTATCGATCCGTCGAACGAAAATTCCACGGATTGGCGGCCAGCCGGGAAATCATTACATATTCGGGAAGAGGTGATTTTTTTATCGTTTTGATCGTATAGCGAAGCATACATCTCGTAAACGTGAGTATGTGTTAAATCAAAATCGATACCTACAATCAACCTGTCATATAAACCATCCCCATCTTCATCGACGATCCTTTCGCTCGTCGGGCCGATGATGGACGAATTATTGACGATAAACATAATAGCTGAATCATCCTCTCGCGCGAAAGCGTTATCCCCTGTCTTGCTCACGTTTATCTGGACATAATAATCTCCTTGCCTGGACGAAATATGAAAGTTAGAGGCGTACCGGCCATCATTTGCCAAGGAATCATTATGAAATCCGTCGTCATACAGTATCAGTGTATCTATGATATTTCGTTGCATCGCGATAATAGCAAGGACCGTAGCACCAAAGACAGGCGTTGCGCGGCGTTGCAGAACGGTAGTGATAGTGATTAGTTCATCGGTTTTGAAGACCTCTTTGTTGGTAAAGTACTTTACGCTGAGTTCAGGATCCCGAAGATAAACATCGACGGTATAACCGATCTCGCGTAAGGCAGGTTCGTTTGTGGATATTTGCATTGTCCAGGTTCCAGTTGGATAATTGCCCTCGATAGAGTAACATCCCATGACGAACCCTTCTGGAAAATCCCAAAATTCATAATCTATATTGTAATCCAATGCCTCCGATATGGTATTGATTGGGTTACCCTGAGGATCTATCAATTTAATTGCGAGATCACCTCCACCCCAGGAACAGCATAACTCAACCTCGCGAGCTCTTTCGATCAGAATCTCGTGGGAATTTGGTTTTACAGGTCGGGCCATATCATGGATAAGATCAGTTTCCAAAAATGAAAGATTGGATTGCATCGGTGTTTGCTGGGCAATACCGATACTTGCCCAAATAACAGCGTTCATTAAGAGGAAAGCCGCGGGTTGTATGCAATGGCTGAATCTGTGATTCATGCTTTTGTCCTCGTATATCAGAATTAGCTTGGGTTCAATATATTGAACCCCTACCACTCCCATCAACATATTCCATCTTTACATTTTTGTCAACCCGTTTTATAAAGAAGGTATCAGAGAAATGTGGCGTCAGAAGTTACTTCTGACGCTATTCCGGCGAAATGTCGGAAGTAACTTTCCTACGGATCCGTAGGACCGACATCACTCTTTGGCGTATCCGTGATCGGTGGACTTCCCCGTCTACCGATAAATGAGCTGGCGCCGGGAGGTACGCCAACCACGTAATCTACTTTTTTCCAGTTTCTATTATAAAAGTCCGCATAGAGTCTATGGTCACGGTATATCCCATTTTTCTTAATGCTCCTGCCGCTTCATGTTTTACTGCATAAACATCTTCTTCCAAAAGGTTTTTGCCATCGATACTGTAATCGTACCGCATATGAACATAGAAAGTATCCGATAACGCCTTTTTGAAAATCTCGAAATCGTCACGAATTTCGTATCCACTTAGCGTCCTTACCGCCCACCATCTCAAATGTGGATTGGGATTATTTAAAATTATTGTTTGAAGTTCTTTTCGAATAGAAGCATGGCGTAAAAATCCTAAGGAGATTAAAGCCCATTTTCCTGCATCTCCGAGCGTCTTTTCGACGAAAGATTCGATCTGCGGAATATAATTTGCGCCGTTATCAGCAAGGTACATTATGTACTCTCTAATATGTGATATGCTCCTTGGTGTTGGATTACCCCAGCCGAGAGCAGATGTATCCGGATTTTCAGATTCGAGGGTCAAAGCCCGGAACAAGAGATCAATAAACTTCGAGGTATCGGCATCCTCACTTAATAAAACATTGTAAAATATCGACGAACGCTTTTCATTGTAGTAATTGTCTAACAATATTTCAAGCGAGTCTAAATCATCATTGAATAAAACGGCTGGTATCGCCCCGGTAACCTGATCTGGACGAGAATATTGTCCGGAATGCCATCTTAATCTTAATTTGACTAGTTCTATTATTTTATCACAAAATGCATTTGTTATATAATCAAAAGATTCATTTTCGATTATATTCTTGAATATTGAGATATTTAGGGGCGTTAACATTTCCAACAAAACGATTTCCGCAGCTCGATGGTCGTAAAGATTATCGCCTCTGGTTCGGTTTTCCCTATCGCTATTAATTCTTTCCATTATGTTTAACAAGTACAATATCGAATCCTGAAATGTTTCATATTCCGGTTTTCGCAACTCTATGATGTACAGGTTCTTTCGCGAAAAGACTATGTCGCAAAATGCTGATTTGCCATCTCGAATAGATTGAAGAGTTTTTACTGCCTTGGTGGAAGCTATCATCCCCAGCGCATCGCAGATCCCCGCTGAAATATTGCACGAACTGGCGTCAATCCATCTTTTTGATTTCTCGGCTATTTTCATTATCGCCTGCTCCGCCTTTTTCCCCCCTATTTCACCGATAGCGATAAGACAATAATATTTTACCCGGGGTGGCGGCATGAATCCCAACTGATCCGGTTCATTTTCAAATATTTCCACCAAACGTCCGATATCATTTTCATTCCCAATTTGGCCAAGTCGAATAATCCCCCAGATTTTTGCAATATCTGAATCGCTTTCAAGATATGGCTTCAGTTTGGAGGCTTTCTCAATAGCCATTACGGAATCGGGCGGGACAATATATCTATAATAATTCGCGGATGATAAAGAGCAGCAGGAGATGATGATTAGAATTGTAAATACGAAATGACTTTTGATCCTTTTGGAATCCATGACAGCCTCTCTTAATAAATACAGCCCAAATTTGATTTTATTCCCTTTTGACATTCTTATCAACCCGTTTTATAAAGGTCTTAAATGATGAATAATCGAAAGGGAAAAACCATGTTTAGAAAAATTGCCATGATATTTTTGGTCGCGACAGTCGGCGCCTCGGCGCAGGAATCAGATGTCGACCGTATTGGTGCGGCACTTGATTCTGTGGGATTTACAAGAGCAGATTTAGGATACCAGCCGAAAGGATACTGGAACCGCTTCCCCCAGCCTGATGGCATTCCTTACACTTTGCCCTTTTTCACGGATCTATTCGCCGAGCCGCTGCACGTAATAGAATATACCCAGGTCATGGGAAACATAATCAGGCAATATCTCGAACCGGCATTCTACGACACCACCGATATTTCGCTTCATCGCATTTCATATATGCTGGGGGTTGATCGGATGATGACCGGCTTCCGCAATTACTCGGTCAACCTTCATGCGCGGATCGATTCCACGCAACCGATGATGGATGCCTTCGAGCAGATCTATCTGGCCGAGGGGAGACAACTCAATTACATGACGTTCGGGAATATATCCGACTGGCCCGACTATAAGGCGGAATTGCAGGCTAAAATCGACGAAATCCCCGGTGAATTGCAGATTATAATTGCCGAACTGATGCTTAATCTTTACGATGCCTATAAATGGCGGAGGATTGCCGTAAGAAATATTGATACCGATGATGCTCTGGTTTTGTTCTCGATTAAAGATCTGGCCGAGTCTATGGGAGACGGCCAGAAATACTATCCCCAGATCGATGATATAGCCGCCGCTCTGGATGCTCATTCGCACTATTATGGATGCATGAAAGCGGCACAGGCGGCGGAGACAGCATCGAAAAAGCTAAAAGCATATCTATCTGAAAAGCACAAAGGACTGGATAAAATCGATTTCGATTTCTTTTCGCCAATAGGCAGAATAGTAATATCGGGGACCGGCAACGATGAACACAACCAGAGAGATTGCGCCATTCTGGTGGATCTGGGCGGGAATGATAGATACACGGGCAACGCCGGGGGAACGCCGTCGTATGAGATACCGATCGCCGTGGCTATCGACTGCGCCGGAGATGATAAATATATCAATGAAGACCCGAACCTGCCATCGCAGGGATCAGGCGTACTGGGCGCCGGTATCCTGATAGATAACGAGGGCAAGGATGAGTATTCCGCGGTCAAGATGGCCCAGGGATGCGGATTTTTCGGCCTGGGTATCCTTCTCGACGTGGCAGGCGAAGACGATTATAAGCTTGAGACCTCCGGACAGGGATGCGGTTATTTTGGGATCGGGATGAACCTCGATATATCGGGCAACGACACCCGTTACCTATTCGGTGACGGCCAGGGAATGGGGGGTGTCGGTGGTGTCGGCGTCTGCGCCGATTACGAGGGTGATGACAAATACACCGCCGAACCGTTTGAAGAAGTAGCGCATCGCGGCGATTACCATTCTGAAAACAGGATCAATGTCAATGCCGCACAGGGCGCCGGTATGGGACGCAGGGGCGACGGCTCCGACGGTCATTCATGGGCCGGCGGCCTTGGCGTGCTGATCGATATCAAAGGCAAAGATCATTATTACTCCGGCAACTGGACATTGGGCTGCGGTTATTGGTTCGGGACAGGCCTTGTTTATGAGGGTGAAGGCGATGACCTGTACGAATCGGTTTATTTCACTCAAGCTTCGGGGGCGCATTATTGTATCGGAGCCATAATAGACGAGGGCGGCAATGACACCCACAAACTCTGGGACACAGCCGGCGCGGGCATTGCATTCGGCTGGGATTATACTATCGCCCTTTTACTCGATAAAGGCGGCAACGATCGCTACGAGGCTAAAATTATATCATTAGGCTGTGCCCAGATCCGCTCCGATGCCTTCCTGATCGATATCGGCGGCGATGATTACTACCAGCTTCAGGCCGGCCAGCAGGGATTCGGCGCCGCCACCTATCGGGAGGATTACGATAATCCCAGTAAGCTTTCGCCATATAACGCCTATGCGAAATCGTTTGGCTTGCTTCTGGATATAGGCGGGACTGATACTTACATGGATTGGGATAATGAGAACGACAAACTTTCCGTCAATCCTATATGCAGTGATAATAAAACCTGGTTTATACCATCGAAGGACGACGAAAATTACGGCGCCAACAATTTCGGCGTGGGTATGGACGTTGAGGACGGAACGGTACCGGAGGCGGAGTTTTATAAGTAGGCCGGGTTGCGAACGGAGTGAGAAACCCGACAACGCGTTCAAGATAAATGAAAATAACTGATCTCGTCAGTGAGTATGCCAGAGATATACTCGCCTCCGATAATTTTAAGGCATACGAGAACTCTTATCCGGCGCTGTTCAATCATTATTATCGATTCTGCGGTAATAGAAAAAAACCTTTCAGTAAGCTACCCCAAGAAGAACTTACCAGAAGATCGAAATTGATAAGAAAAGAGCTGATATTCATCAATGATAGAATAGCCGCCTTCGGTTTGAACATCGACGAGCTTGATATCATCCTGTTTGTGGGGAAAGGCGCATCAAACGGCCATGCCTTCAGGGACGGCGGTCGTTTTGTGGTCTGGCTGCCAATTGAAACTTATGATTCACAGCTTCTGGCCCGGATTTTCATCACCCACGAGATAATCCATGCACTCCATTATGCGGGAAGTCCGGAGTTCTATTTCGATAGTGCCGAAGAAATGCGATCGATATCTCGCCGACTTATTACCGAAGGGCTGGCAACTTATTTGACAATGAAAATCCTCGGCGTTGATGCGCTGACCGCCCTATGGGCAGATTATTTGCCGGACCATAAGGCCGATCGCTGGTTCGACGAGTGCAGGTTGAGGGAAAAAGAGATTTATGCCGATCTGCTGGCGAATTTCTCGTTCAGTAATCCGGACGTATGGTTATTTTATGCCGCCGATCCTGATAACATTCTAAAATATCGGGCCGGATATTATGCTGGCCTCAGATTGATCCAACAAATCATAGACGAAGGCAAAATCGAACCAATTGATCTACTGACGATTTCAAGAAAAAAATTCGAAGGTTTAATTATAGACAGATTACAGAGATATATCTGAAGGCTAACTCTCAGCATTTTCATCTCATGTCAACATACGGCCCGAATCGGATTCCCCTTGCTTCTATACAATCATTTGTGTAGCTTTTCACAAGAAGAGAAGGACTGT